>JBDUAG010000005.1:0-25415 GCA_040004785.1 Burkholderiales bacterium
GCGACTGCATGTCGGCGAACAGCTCGGTGAACTCGCCCTTGCGGTCGCGCACCACCGGCGCGAGCACCATCAGCCGGGTGCCTTCGGGCAGCGCGAGCACCGCGTCGACCATCTGGCTCACGCTCTGCGCCTGCAACGGCAGATGATGGTCAGGGCAGTACGGCGTGCCGGCGCGTGCATACAGCAGGCGCAGGTAGTCGTGGATCTCGGTGACGGTGCCGACGGTCGAGCGCGGGTTGTGGGAGGTGGCCTTCTGCTCGATGCTGATGGCCGGGCTCAGGCCCTCGATCACATCGACATCGGGCTTGTCCATCAGCTGCAGGAACTGGCGCGCGTACGCCGACAGGCTTTCGACGTAGCGGCGCTGGCCTTCGGCATACAGCGTGTCGAACGCGAGCGAGCTCTTGCCCGAGCCACTCAAGCCGGTGATCACGACGAGCTGGTTGCGCGGGATGTCGAGATCGATGTTCTTCAGGTTGTGCGTGCGCGCCCCGCGAACGCGAATCGCGTTCGCGATTTCGGCTTTCGGCGCACGGGTGTGCGCGGCGGAGAAGTCATCGGCGGGGGCGGGCATCGTGGGGTCGCGCAAAACTCACGATGATAACGGGCCGCCCCCGCGTGACTCAGGGGGTGGCGTCGGCCAGCGATGTCTTCAGCGACGCGGCGATGGCGGGTGCGAGCGGCGCCATCAGTGGCGCGCCGTCGGCGGGTGTGAGCCAGACCGCGTCGTCGCCGAGCTGGATCGTCGCGCGCAAGCTGTCATCGCGCCAGAGTTGCAGCACGTTGCCCGCAGCGGCAGGCGGCGGCGCACCGTTCGCAGGGCGCCAGCGCGCCGTGCGATCAAGCTGGGCGAGCCAGCCCTGCAGCGCTGGCGTCATCGGCTGCGGGCCGGCGCCGCGTTGCCAGCGCCAACGCTCGGGCTCGTCGATCACCGGCGTGGCGCGCGCTGCGGACTTGGCGAACGCGCTGGTGCGTTCGGCGCGCTGCTCGCCGAGCTCGTCGCGCGCCACGGCGCCGGCCGACTTCGCCGCGTTCGCGGTGGCCGGTGCGGGTGCGGCGGCACGTTGCGGCGCCGGTGCCGGCGCGGGAAAGGCAGACGGCGCCGCGGCCCTCGGCGCTGCGGCATCCGCGCTGCCTTGGCGTGGCTCGTCAGCCGCGCTCGCAACAGGGGCCTCGGCGACACGCTTGCGCGCCGCCTGTGCCGGCGCTGGCGGCACAGGCCGCGCGGCCGCGCGAGGCGCTTCCTTCTCGACGCGCGCCTCGGCCTTCGCTTCCGCCGGTTCGGGGGCCGGTGGTGTCGCCACCGGGGCGGCCGCGTCGCGCTCGGCGGTCGCCGCTGGCGCGGGCACTGGCGGTAGCGCGTCGTCGAGCGGCTTGTCCCACCACATCACGCCCACCAGCGTCGCGACCATCACGGTCGCGAACCCGGCGGCGACCGACGGGCGCGCGAGCCACGACCAGAGCTGCAGCAACGGGTTGGTGCGTGCGGGCATGGCGGCCTGGGGCGTCTTCACCGCATTGCGCGCCGCGCGCAGGATCGTGTCGCTGAGCTCGGACGGCGGTGCCGCGTCGGCGTCCGGCGCGTGGCGCAGTGCCTGCGTCAGCCAGGCGTCGCGTTCGGGATCGTCGTGCGGCGTCATCGACCCGCTCCTGCGGCCAATGGCGCGAGGTGCGCGCCCATGCAGGTGCGTAGTTTGCTCATCGCGTAGCGCAGCCGCGTCTTCGCGGTCTCGAAGCCGACCTCGAGTGCACTCGCCACTTCGTCGAGCGCGAGGCCGTCGTCGTGGTGCAGCAGGAACGCGCTGCGCTGCGGCAGCGGCAGTTGCTCCAGGCACGCCAGCAGCTGCTCGCCCGCGCGGCGCCAGAACGCCAGCTCCTCGGTGTGCGACGCCGCGCCAAACGGCGCGGGCCAGTGCTGCCATGCGGCGCTGTCGCTGGCCGCAGGCTCCCAGGGCGCATCGTCATCGGTCGCGAACGCATCGATCGAGACCTCACGGCCGCTGCGTCTGAGCATGTCGATCACGCGGTGGTGGGCGAGCGTGTAGAGCCAGGTGCGAAACGTCGCGCCCTGCGGCTCCCAGCGCGCGCGCGCCTGCACGACGCGCAGCCAGGTGTCCTGGAAGACCTCGTCGGTCTGTGCGTTGAGCGCGCTGCCGAGCAGGCGCCGAACAAACCGATACAGGCTCGCCTGATGACGCGCATAGAGCTGCTCGAACGCGCGCGCATCGCCACCCGCATAGGCGGTCATCAGCGCGTCGTCGGAGGGAGCGGCGGTGGGAGCGGGCACGGCCCGAAGTCTGCCTCATGTCAGCCGACGCCGGGCCGCCCCAAGGCGGCTGCGCCCCGTCGGGGGGCAGGAGCAAAGCGACGTGGGAGTGGTCATTCCGATTGATACGGGCGGCAGGCAGCTGCAGGGTGAACCGTCCGTGGTTCTAGGGAGGGCGGATGCTTCCCAAGCCCGGGGCCGCGCCCTAATATCAAACCGTCCGCACGCATTGAACGTTGGGAGTTCCAATGACACGCACGACGACGCGCAGCGTCACGCTGCTTCGCCGTTTGCTAATGGCCGCTGCTGCCGCCGGCCTGCTGGGTGCGGCGCAGCAGTCGCAGGCGCATGTCGAACGTGAGCGGCTGGCGCTCGAAGCGCGTGTCGAGGCGATGCGCGAGGCGATCTCGGTGGCTCCCTCCAACGCAGACGACACCGATCCCCGCGCCGCGTGGTTCAACTGGGGCAACTGGAACAATTGGAACAATTGGTCCAACTGGGGCAATTGGTCCAACTGGGCCAACCACCGTTGATGCGCAGCACAGCAGCATCACATGGCCGATGAATCGCTGATCCGGTGGCTGCGCCGGCGCCCCGCCGCGGCCGCGCCATCGATCGCGTTCGACCCGGCCGATTTCAGCCCGGCGCTGAAGACACGGTTGCTGGTGCTGCAGCCCACGCCGTTCTGCAACATCGACTGCGACTACTGTTATCTGCCGGCCCGCGACTCGACCGCGCGCATGTCGCTCGCCACGATGCGCCGCGCCGCCGAACGCCTGCTGGCCGATGAGCTCGTCGGCGAACGGCTCACGGTGGTCTGGCACGCGGGCGAACCGCTGACCTTGCCGGTGGCGTACTTCGAGGCCGCGATCGCGACGCTGAACGAGGTGCTCGGTGCGCGCTGTGAGCTGACGCAATCGATTCAGACCAACGCGACGCTGATCGACGACGCCTGGTGCGAGTTGTTCCTGCGCCACCGCATCGGCATCGGCGTCAGCGTCGACGGCCCGGCCGATCTGCACGACGCGCACCGCCGCACGCGCAGCGGCCGCGGCACGCATGCGCGCGTGCTGCGCGGCATGGCGTGTCTGCGTGCGCACGGCATCGCGTTCCATGCGATTGCGGTCGTGACGCCGGCCACCTTCGCGCAAGCCGATGCGTTCTTCGACTTCTTCGAAGCCGAGGGTGTGGCCGAAGTCGGCTGCAATTTCGACGAGGCCGAAGGCGTGCACCGCCGTTCGAGCCTGGCCGGCCACGAGGCCGCGCACGCGGCATTCATCGCGCGCATGCTGCAGCGCTCGCGGGCGTCCGGCGCACGCACGCGGGTGCGCGAGCTGGCGCTGGCGCTGCACCTGATCGCCCACCCCTTGCCGACGATCGAGTGGCGCACGCAGCGCCGGCCCGAGAACGTGCAGACGCTGCCGTTCGCGCTCGTCAACGTCGCGCACGACGGCAGCTTCGGCACCTTCTCGCCCGAGCTGCTCGGCCAGCCCTCCGCCGAGTTCGGCAACTTCGCGATCGGCCACGTCGCGCACGACGGCTTCTTCGCCGCCGCCGCCGGCGCGCCGTTCGCGCGGCCGGCGGGCGCGATCGCGCGAGGCGTGCGTGCCTGCGAGGCCAGCTGCGCGCACTTCGGCTATTGCGGCGGCGGCGCGCCGGCCAACAAGTTCTACGAGAACGGCGATCTCGCCAGCACCGAGACGCTGTACTGCCGCACGGTCGTGAAGCGGCCGTTCGATGCGGTGCTCGCGCAGCTTGAGCGCGAAGCGCGCGTGCAGGCCGCCGCGCCGGGCCGCCCCAAGCAAGGCGCAACCCTCGCGGAGGGTCGCTTGCCGTATTCGGCAAGCGGGGAGTCGTCATGAGCGAACGGATTTTTTCCAGCTACACGCACAGCGCGTTCCTGAGCTACGCGCACGACGACGACGAGGCCTGGGCCGGCTGGATCACGAATTTCAGCACCGAGCTGAACCGCATGCTGCCGCCTCGGCTGCACGGCATCGACGTGCCCAACGCGCACCTGAGCAGCAAAAACGGCCCGATCAACGGGCCGCTGAACGAGGAGTTGCGCAAGAACGTTGCCGCGTCGTTCGCGATGATCCTGTTCGTGCACGACAACTACCTGACCTCCGACTGGTGCCTGCACGAGCTCGAATACTTCAAGGAGCTGTTCGGCGACGACGGTTTTCGCGAGCGCTTCTTCGTCATCGCAATGTCGGAGCACGCGATCAAGGAGCTCACCGGCCGCGCCGAATGGAAGCTCGTGTGCCCGTTCGAGGATCAGGTCTGGATGCCGTTCTTCGACGAGGACGACACGAACATCCCGATGGAGATCTACGCCAGCAGCTCGCGCGACAAGCAGGTGATCGTCGCGAACGGCTTCTGGCGCAGGTTCCTGCGGGTGCGCGAGGCGCTGGCGAAGAGGATCCGCGCCACGGTCGATCGCGAGCAGCATGCGCCGACCTATCCGGACATCGCGCCCGCGGCGGCACGCAGCGCGGCGCTGCCCGAGGACGAGTTGCTGGTGCGTGTCTACATCGAAGGCAACAAGGACCAGGAGACCTACTGGGAATCGCTCGGCCAGCAGGTCGTCGCGAGCTGGAACGACGTCGTGGCGACCATGCAGATCGAGCCGCAGCTGTACCTGCGCCCGACCGGCCTGCAGATGACCGAGATCGACCAGCGCCCGGTGCTCGACGATGCCGACGGCGTGGTGTTGCTGTGGGGCAAGAAGACGCCCGACTCGCTCGCCGCGCAGATCAACAAGGTCGAGCCCAAGCTTTCCGGGCCGAACTACGCGCCAGGGCTGATCGCCTACCTGATGGAGGGTCCGAACGACACGCGCAGTGCCGGGTCGGTGCTGAACTGGCCGGTGGTCCGCTTCGCCGCCACGCCCGCGGGCGGCATTGCGGTGCTGGCCGAGGACGCGGCCGCGCTGAAGGCGTTCCTGACCAGCGTGCTTGAACGCAAGCGCAAGCGTCTGAACAGCGTGAATGCCGCGCTGCCAGCGACGCCCGCGGTGGCCACCGCGCCCTGATCTGCGATGGACACGACCCCGCGCCCCGCGGCCTTGCGCCTGCCCACCGAGCCGTACCCGGGGCTGCGGCCGTTTCTCGATCACGAGGCCGCGCTGCTGCTCGGCCGCAGCCGGCAGGTGCGCGAAATCATCGAGCGGCTGCGTGAGACGCGCTTCGTCGCGGTGATCGGCGGCTCGGGCTCGGGCAAGTCCTCGCTGATCCGCGCCGGCGTCGTGCCCGAGCTGCGCGGCTTCGGCATCAAAGAGGCAGGTGACTACTGGATCCCGGTGGTCTGTACGCCCGGCACCACGCTGCCGCCGAGCCCGCAGGCCGACCCCGAAGGCGGCCCGACCCCGACCGCGCAGACCCCGATCACGCGGCTGGCGTGGAAGTTCTCGCAGCTGCTGAACCCGCTCGCCACGCCGGATGCCGACGCGCAGCGGCGCAGCGAGGTCGCCGCGGTGTTCCGCCAGGAGGCCGGCTTCGCGCGGCTCGTCGATGCGTACTTCGATGAACTGCCGGCGCGCGGACCGGACGCCAAGGACGCGCGCTTCCTGTTCGTGATCGACCAGTTCGAGGAGCTCTTCCACCCGAACAACCGCGACAACCCGGATGCCCGGCGCATCGTCGAGGCCGTCATCGACCACTTCTTCAACCCGCATCCGCGCTGCTACGTGGTGTTGACGATGCGCAGCGAGCACCTCGCCGACTGCGCCGGCTTTCTCGAGCTGCCGGATGCGATCAACAAGTCGTCGTACCTGGTCCGCCGGCTCGACGAGCGCGAGCTGCGCGAGGCCATCGTCGGCCCGGCAAAGGTCTACCTGCGCCTGCTGCAACGCCGCGGCGCAGCGCCCGGCACCACGCTGCCGGCCGACGTGGTGTTCGACGCGCCGGTGATCGAGCGGCTGCTCGCCGATGTCGAGCGCATCACCAGCGACGCCGACCACCTGCCGCTGCTGCAGCATGTGCTCGCCCGCAACTGGGAGGCGGCCTGCCAGCGCGAGGGCCTGACGCCCGAGCAGGTGCCGGCGCGCGTGATCTGGGCCGATCTCGAGCACGCGGTGGCGCCGCTCTCGACGCAGGCGACCGGCTGGCTGCACGCGCAGGCCGGCGTCAACGCCTTGCGCCGCAGCCTGGAGAACCAGGCCGAGGCGATCTACCAGGGCCGCAGCACGGAGCAGCGTGCGCTGCTCGACGTGGTGTTGCGGCACCTGGCGTTCAAGGACCCGAACAACGGCCTGTATTCGCAGCAGCGCATCGACGTGGACGACCCGCGCCTGTTCGACGGCATCCCGCAGCCGCGCGAGACGCTGCACGCGCTGCTGCGGCACGGCTTTCTCGACTCGGTGAACTACCTGTTCTGGGACAAGGAGAACCCGGAGCGCGTCACGCTGAAGGTCTCGCACGAATCGTTCATCCGCGGCTGGGCGCACTTTCGTGTGCTGATCGACGCCGAGGCCGAGCGCTTCGAGGAGTTCGTCGGCGTGCTGCGCAAGTGCGCGATGGGCAACGAGCGGCCCGAATACCTGCTCGAAGCCTCCGAGCTCGCGCGCCTCGAATCCTGCGGCCTGAGGACGGTGTTCGAGAACCCGCTGGAGCGGCGCGACTGGTTTCGTGTGCTGCTGCAGTACCGCGACGGCGAGCGCCTGGCCCGGGTCGAGCCGCAGATCGATGCGTTCCTCGCCGCCTCGCGCGCCCGCCAGCGCGCGCAGGAACAGGAGCGGCTCGACGCCGCCACGCAAAAGCGCGAAGCGGCCGAGCGCGATCGCCTCAACGCCGAGCGCGAACGCGAGTTCGAGGCGCAGCGACGCCAGGCCGAGGCCGACAACCGGCGCATCCTGGCCGAGAAAGAGCGCGCCGAAGCCGAGGTCCGCGCCGAGAAGGCGACGGCCGCGCGCAAGACCCTGCTGCGCCGGGCGCTGGTCGCCGGCATCGTCGGGCTCACCGCGGTGCTGGTCGGGCTGACCGTGCTGTGGTGGGCCGAGAACGACCTCTCGAAGAAGGAGCGCACGCTGCACCGCAGTTACGCGCTCGCGGCCGAAACGCAGGTCGGGTTCGCGAGCCAGTTTTCGAGCGCCGAGGGCGCGCAGACGCCGCTCTACACCGCGCTGCTCGGCGCCAGCCTGTTCGATGAGGGTTTTGCCAGCAGCAACGGCCCGGCCGAGTGGCCGCTGCTCAACCTGATGTACGCGGGCCGCCTCGACGCCGCGTTGCGCACCCAGTTGCTGAGCGAGGTGCGCAACGCCTCGGCGCTGGGCACCGTGCTGCGCGGCGCGGCCTGGACGCTGAAGGCGCCAGCGCCCGACAAGCCGGTGACATCCGAAGCGGTGGCCTGCGAATCGGTCACTGTCGCCGAACCTGGGCGCAACATCGATCCGCGCGGCGCGCGCTTCTTTGCACGGCCGGGGTCGACCACTGCGCGCGGTCTGATCGTCGTCGGCGCGGGTTCCGGCGGCGTGTCGTTGTATGCCGGGCGGCTGCAGGGCGCGGGCCGCGAATGCAGCATCGAGGACCAGCTCATGTCCACGCCGCTCGAAGCGACGCGGCTCGCGCTCGCCGCCGACCTGTCCAACGTGGTCGTCGGCTTCGCGGGCTACCGGCAGTTCTACTCGGTGCTGTGGGTCGACCCGAACGGCGTGCAGATGCGCCAGCGCGCCGTAGTGACGCGGTCGCCGGACGACACCGACGCCGCCGCGCCCGGCGGCATCGTCGCGAGCGCGGTAGAAGTGCTCGGCGCGACGCCGCGGCCGTTCGCCACCGACCTGACGCTGGGCGGCAGCACGGTGCGGCTGTTCGATCTCGAGCCGGTGCCGATCACCACGACCGGTGCGATGCGTGCCGGTGCGATGGCGCTCGCGGTCGCAGCATCGCCGTGCGGCGTGTTCGCGCGTGCCAGCGCCGACGCGATCCGCTTCACGGAGAACGACGCCTTGCTGGAAGCCGTGGTGTCGGATGCCCGCGGCGACAGCGCGGCCTACTGCCTGCACCTGGAGATCGCCAACTATCGCAGCCCGAAGGGCGTCGCGCCGACACTCGCCACGCTGTACCGCGTGCGCGGCTCGGGCGAAGCGCGTGCGATCGAATCGCAGACGCCGCTGTTCAACGAACTCGTGCTGGGCGCGGTGCGCCCGGACGAAGTGCGCATCGACACCGAGGCCGGCTGGCTCGCGTTTCGCGGTGCGGGCCGGCGCTGGCGTGCGATCCCGTGGGGACTGGAGGCGTGGCGCGAACTCGCCGGCGATGTCTTCGACGCCGAGCACAAGCCCGCGCCCGAAGGGATGTTCAACCTGATCGTCGGCGGCGTCGCGGTGCCCGACGTGGGCGCCTCGGTGAAGCAGCACAGCGCGGGCCGCCTGCCCAGCAAGGCCTTCGTCGAGCCGGCCTCGGCGCCGGCGGCAACTACTGCCCGATGAGGCGCAGCGCGCGCGAGTTCGTCGCGAGCGTGGGGAGCGGCTCCAGGCCGCTCGACGGCGCGGCTTCGAGCACGTCGACCAGCGGGCTGCGCATCGCGCGCGCCAGCGCCACCACCGACTGCGACGAATCCGACGGCAGCCGGGTGCGCGGGTCGGCGCCGCGTGCCAGCAGGAAGCCGACCATGTCGGCGCGGCCGTCCGGGTGGACGAGGAAGCCGGGCGCGAGCACGCGCGCCAGCGGCAGCCAGTCGAGCTGCGGGCCGGGTACGCGGTTGGCGAGCCGCGGCGAACGCGCCAGCCACCAGTCGAGCGCGGCCCAATCGCTGTTGCGCAAGGCCTCCTCGAAACCGGAAGCACGCTGGCCCACATAGCCGCCGAACGCAGCCTCGACGCTGTGACCGCGGGCTTCGAGCGCCGCCGAAAGCGGCGAACCGATCGCGCCGGGGTGCAGCGCGGCGAGCGGGCTGAACGACAGCGTGCCGGGGGCCAGCGCGCCGCTGGCGAGCCAGCCGTTCAACACGTTGTCGAGGTGTGCGGCGCGGCTGTGGGGGCAACTCAGCCAGCGCACCACGTCGTGGTGCACCGAGCGCGGGTCGGTTTGCGCCAACCCGTTGAACGCGCCACGCACGTCGGCGGAGGCGGCCATCAGATCGGGGCAGTCGTTGGCCTGCGCGAGCGCGACCAGCGGCGACTGCGTGCAGGTCTCGGCGCGCGCGCCGTTCGCGATCAGTTCGGGCAGTGCCGGCCACAGGCGGGCGTCGCGCGCGGCGGTGGTGAGCGCGCACGCCGAGAAGCCGCTCGAGGCGATGTCAGCGGCGCGCAGGCTGCCGGTGACGAACTCACCACAGCGCGGGCTGAGTGCGCGCTCGACGCTGTCCAGCGAGCTGCATGGCGCGGGCTCGCCCTCGGTGAGCTGGCCGTGCACATGCTTGATGATCGCCCACGGCACACTGGTGTCGCTCGCCACGCCGGCCGCGCCAAGCAGCAGCGAGGTGGTCGTGCAGCCACCCAGCGCCAGCAGGGCGAGGGCAGTGACGGCGGCAGCGGCCCAACGTGGTGAAGAGGTCATGCGCGACCAGAACGGGAGCAGAACGGATAGAGATCCTAGGGGAGTGCGCGCGCCTTGACTGTGCAGAAGTGCGCGTAAAAAGCGCTGCGCTGTAAGCGTTGGTATCGGCTCAGTCGCCCAGCACCCGCAAGATCTCGCGCCCGTACGCCTCCAGCTTCTTTGCACCGACACCGCTGATCTGCGCGAGCGCGTCCATCGAGTCGGGCTGCGCCTGCGCCATCTCGGCCAGCGTGGCGTCGTGGAAGACGATGTAGGCCGGCAGGTTGTGCTCGCGCGCAATCTCGCTGCGCCAGGCCTTCAGCGCTTCGAAGCGCAGCAGCGCGGCGTCGTCCAGCGGCAGCGGCGGTGGCTTGTCTTTGCCACCGCGCGCGGCGCGCGTCACGCGGCCGGTCTTGCTCGATCGCTTCGGCGTGTCGCTGGGCTGGCGCAGCAGCATCTGCACCTCGCCGCGTAGCACCTCGCGCGCACTGGCGGTGAGTTCGAGCGTGTTGTATTCGCCCTCGGTCTGCAGGTAGCCGAGCGCGATCAGCTGGCGCAGCACGACGCGCCATTGCGCCTCGCTCACGTCGGCGCCGATGCCGAAGGTGCTCAAGGCTTCGTGGCCGCGCTGCACCACCTTGTCGGTCGCCTTGCCGCGCAGCACGTCGATCAGGTGCGCGGCGCCGTAGCGCTGGCCGCCGTTCTGATGGAAGCGGTAGACGCAGCTCAGCGCCTTGCGCGCGGCCTCGGTCGCATCCCACGTCGCGGGCGGCGTCAGGCAGTTGTCGCAGGCATTCTGGTACGCGGCGCAGCGCTCGCTCGCTTCGCCGAAATAGGCGAGCAGGCGCACGCGGCGACAGTCGTGCGCTTCGGCGAGCGTCAGCAGCGCGTCGAGTTTGCCGCGCTGGCCGCGCTTGAACTCTTCGGCGGCCGGGCTCTCGTCGATCATGCGGCGCTGGTTCACCACGTCGGCCAGGCCGTAGGCCATCCACGCATCGGCGGGCTGGCCGTCGCGACCGGCGCGGCCGGTCTCCTGGTAGTAGGCCTCGATGTTCTTCGGCAGATCCATGTGCGCGACGAAGCGCACATCGGGCTTGTCGATGCCCATGCCGAATGCGATCGTCGCGACCATCACGATGCCATCCTCGCGCAGGAAGCGATCCTGGTGCCGCTTGCGCAGGCCCGCGTCAAGCCCGGCGTGGTACGGCAGTGCGCTGATGCCTTCGTCGTTGAGCCAGCTCGCGGTCTCCTCGACCTTCTTGCGCGACTGGCAATAGACGATGCCGGCATCGCCCTCGTGCTCGTCCTGGATGAAGCGCAGCAGCTGCTTGCGCGGCTCAATCTTCTCGACCACCGCATAGCGGATGTTGGGCCGGTCGAAGCTGCTGATGAAGACGCGCGCGCTCTGCAGCTGCAGGCGCTCGATGATGTCGGCGCGGGTCAGGTCATCGGCGGTCGCGGTCAGTGCGATGCGCGGCACGCCGGGGTAGCGCTCGTGCAGCAGATTGAGCGCGAGATAGTCTTCGCGGAAGTCGTGGCCCCACTGGCTGACGCAGTGCGCTTCGTCGATCGCAAACAAGCTCAGCAGGCCGCGCTCCTCCAGCGAATCGAGCTGCGCCAGCATGCGCGGCGTCGTCAGCCGCTCGGGCGCGACGTAGAGCAGCACGAGGCGGCCGCTCATCATCTCGCGCTCGATCTTCTGCGTCTCGTCCAGCGTCAGCGTCGAGTTCAGGAACGAGGCGTGCACGCCGGCTTCCTCGAGTGCGCCGACCTGATCCTGCATCAGCGCAATCAGCGGCGAGACGACCACCGCCACGCCCTGCTCGCGCCGATGGCGCGCGATCGCCGGCACCTGGTAGCACAGGCTCTTGCCGCCCCCGGTGGGCATCAGCACCAGCGCGTCGCCGCCGTTGATGACGTGATCGACGATCTCGGCCTGCGCGCCGCGAAAAGCGCTGTAGCCGAAGACGTCGTGCAGGATGGTGTCGGGAAGCGTGGTCACGGAGGTGCGGCAATGCAAACCCACGATGCTACGGCCCTTTCGGGGGCACCCACCGGCTCCACCCTGCGGGCGATGCGCGCGCGGGTCGGCGAGCGATAATTGCGTCAACCCACCCAAACACCCTCGGCACAGCTCGGAGCTCACCATGGCATCAGTCAACAAAGTCATCCTGATCGGCAACCTCGGCCGCGACCCCGAGGTGCGCTACACGCCGAGCGGCAGCGCGGTCTGCAACGTCACGCTGGCCACCACCCGCAACTGGAAGTCCAAGGAATCGGGCGAGAAGGTCGAGGAAACCGAGTGGCACCGCATCGTGTTCTACGACCGCCTCGCCGAGATCGCCGGCGAGTACCTGAAGAAGGGCCGCTCGATCTACGTCGAAGGCCGCCTGAAGACCCGCAAGTGGACCGACAAGGACGGCGCCGAGAAATACACCACCGAGGTCATCGCGCAGGAGATGAACATGCTCGGCAGCCGTGAAGGCATGGGCGGCGGCGGTGGCGGCGCGGAGGACGACGGCGGCGGCTACAGCGAGCAGCGCAGCGCGCCGCAGCGCTCGGCACCGGCCTCGCGGCCCGCCGCGCCGGCCGCGGCCCGGCCGGCGCCGCCGCAGAAGTCGTCGACCAGCTTCGACACGATGGACGACGACATCCCGTTCTAAAAGATACCCCGTCGATTTCTCCGCAAGGGCCCACGGCGCTGCACGCCGCGGGCCTTTTTTCTTTTGTGGACTTCAGTTGCCTGAGCCGCTGCCGATACCCGAAGGACGAAGCCCCAGGAAATCCACCATGACGCCCTCGACCAAGATCGCCAACGCGTTTACCACTGCCAATCCGCACGCCCTGGCCACGATCCTGGAGGCCAGCGAGACCAAAAGCATCATCGCGGCGACGGACATCTTCGACATCTCGGGCACCAAGCTCTGGGCCGCCAACCAGCCGGTATCGGCCGCGCTGCAGCGCAAACTGCTCGACCGCCAGCTTCTCAAACCGCTGGAGAGTTGCCTGATTGCCGAGGACGGCGTGACGCCGGCGACGCTGGTGCTTGCCCTGCAGGCGCTGCTGCAAGCCGAGTCGCCGCTGGCGCCGCTGCTGCGGCCGCACGCCGCAAGACTGGCGCGCGAGGCCGCGCAGCTGCCTTTGCACCCGGTGGCGCAACTCCTGCTGACAGCGGCGCAAACGGCGCGCCCGCAATCGTTCGACCATGCCGTGGCGGCGATGGCGCTGAACGGCGCGCTGATGGCGGGCAGCGGTGGCGACACGCCCGAGATTCGCCTGGCGATGCTGTGCGGCCTGCTTCACGATCTGGGTGAGATGTACATCGACCCGCGCCATGGGGAGGCCGAGGCCGATCGTGATCTGGACTTCGTCAGCTACCAGCAACTGGTGGTGCACCCGCACGTCGGGTACCTGCTGGTCGCCCAGCTGACCAACTACCCCGGCGCGGTGTCGCGCGCGATTGCCGAGCACCACGAGCGGCTGGACGGGTCGGGCTACCCGCACGCATTGCAGGGCGACAAGATGTCGCCACAGGGCCGGCTGCTGGCCGTGACCGAAGCCTCGCTCAATGCCGTGCGCGGCCCCTACGACCACCTGCTGCACGCCAGCGTCGCGTTGCGCGCCGTGCCGGGCGAGTTCGACCTGAACTGGGTCGGCAAGGTCAGCCAGGCCGCCTGCGCGCAGCCGCCGCAGAAGGCGGTGATGGAGCCCGACGACATCCAGGCCCGGCTCGCCGCATTGAGCAGTGTGCTGACAACCGCCGAGTCCAATGTGTCCAAGCTCGCGGCGCAGGCCACGCTGCCGGCGATGAAGAGCGCGCTGGACCTGTCGCAGTTCCTGCTCGGGCGCCTGCGCGCCGGCTGGAACGAGAGCGGCATGTGGAACCCACGTGCAATGGCGAGCGCCGACGCCGCCGAGGTCGAGGCGGTGGAAGACGAGCTCTACTTCCGCTTGCGCGGCGTCCAGCGCGCGACCTTGCTGCTTGCCGGCCAACTGCCGCCGGCGGAAGCCACGGCGCTCGGCGCCTTGTGCGACTCGCTGGCGATGGGCTGATCGAGCGTCGGGCGGGCGCTCGCCGGCGGCGGTCGCAAGGCCGCTTCGAGCCCGCCTTGAAGAAGCTGGAGAGTTCCTAGGTCGCGGGGGTTGCCGTGATGGCGGGCTTCTCGTGTCAATCGGGAACCCAGTCCGACGGGAACTTCCAGAAGTCCTTCAGCAGGTAATTCATCGGCACGCCGAGCACCCGGTTCTTGGGCGGAATGGGGCGGCCGAACCAGCGCTCGTAGATGGCATCGGCCTCGTGGCTGCGGATGAGGCTCTTCATCTCCTCGTCGATGATTCGCTTGAACTCGGGGTCGTCCTTGCTCAGCATGATGGCCAGTGCCTCGATGGACAGGAACTTGCCCACGACCTTCAGCTTGCTCGGATCGGGCCGGCCCGAGATCAGGCCGTACAACTGCACGTCGTCCATCGCGAAGCCATCGGCCGCGCCGTTTTCCACCATCTCGACTGCCTTGGCGTTGTCCGGCACCTCGAGAACCTGGATGCGCAACAGGCGGTCGTGGTTGGCGCGTTCGATCATCTTCAGCGGCGTCCCACCCTTCGTCGAGACAAGCTTCTTGCCCTCGAACATCGCCAGCTCGTCGATCGGGCTCGCGGACTGCACCAGGTACCGCGTGCCGGTGATGTAGTGGGGGATCGTGAAGGCAACCTTCTGGCGGCGCTCGGCGTTGTTGGTGGTGGCTCCGCATTCGAGGTCGGCCTTGCCATCGGCCACGGCGGCGATGCGGGTCGCCGGCGTCACGGCGAGAAACTCGATGGCGATGGCCTTCATCTCAAGCTTTTTGCGCACGCTCTCGGCCAGTCGCCGACACAGGTCGATCGCATAGCCCACCGGCTTCTTGTCGGCATCGAGGTACGAAAACGGGACCGACGACTCGCGATGCGCCAGCACGACGCGACCACTCTGCTTGATCCGATCGAGCACGGCGCCTGCATGAACGGGCAACGCCACCGCGAGCAGGAGCAGCACACCGGCGCAGCGGCCATGCCAGCGAGTACGAGGAGCGGGCGTAGAGGAGGGTTTCATGGTCGAGCCTTGCGAGAGTGACGAGTCATGCTAAGGAGCTCGCTCGCCTGTGTATTGACGGTTCCATGACGGAACTGCAGATACGCTGCGCGTCTCTTCTCTCGCCGCGACATTCCTCACGACCGACGTGCAGGCGGGGCCTGCCGACGAATCCAGCGCCCGTGATTGGCCGTGACTTAAGCACTGGTGCCGGAGCGTCAGGCGCGGCGCCGACACCTTCGCGTGGGATGATCGGGCCTTGACGAACCCGTGATCGGTGGCGCGTACTCGCGCATTGGGCATGCGACCCGGCCGCCCAACCTGTACGCAAGGAAGCACCGCGCATCGTGACCGACAAAGTGTTCCGCTTCGGCCCCTGTGAGGTCCATGTGGCGCGTCGCGAGGTGAAGGTCGACGGGCAACAGCGTGGAATCGAACCCCGAGCGTTCAATCTGTTGGCTTACCTGCTCGAGCAACGGCACCGTGTCGTCTCGAAGGACGAGCTGCTGGACAAGATCTGGCCCGGCGAGGTCGTCTCCGTCGGCTCCATTGCGCGGGCGGTCCTGAAGGCCCGTCAGGCGTTGGGTGACGACGATGAATCGGTTTTCATCAAGACCGTGCCACGTGTCGGCTACCGCTTCGTGGCCCCGCTGTCGCCCGGCAACCCGCTCGTGCCCGGGCGCGGCGATGGCGGTCTTCGCGGCGGCGAGCGGGCAACTTCGGTGGCCCTGTTGCCGTTCGAGAACCTCACCGGTGAGCGCGAGCTCGATTGGGTCGAACTGGGTCTGATGACGCTGGTCAACAACGCGCTTGCAAACGCCACTCGCCTGGCGCCGATATCGACGCCATCGCTGCTCACCGCACTGGGCAGCCTGCCCGCCAAGGCCGGGCGGGAGGCGAGGTCGGCGGCCGTGCAGCGCCTGACGGGGGCTCAGCACGTCGTCGAGGTGTCGATCTCACGCGAAGCGGCGGGCTATCGCCTGGACTCGCGTGTGCTCACCCTGCCGACGACGCCCGCACACACCCTGTACGACGAGGAGCCCACCGCCCTGGGCCAGCGCCTGGCACGTCAGCTGCCGGTCATATTGCTACCCGACACGCAGGCGGCCACGTCGGTCGGATTCGACCTTGCCGACCCGCTCGCGAACCAGGCGTTCGCGCGAGCCGAGCAGGCTGCGGCCGAGCAGAAGTGGCAGCCGGCCATCAATCTGCTGAAGGTCGTGCTCGATCTCGCGCCGGACAGCCACGCGGTGCGCCTGGAATATCTGCGCGCGCTCGCGGCCTTCGGAGACGTCGAGGCCCATGCGGTGGCCTCGCAGTTGCTGGCGCAGGCCGAGGCGGACAACGACATGCTGCTGGCGGCCGCGGTGCATCAGGCGATCGGCCGGGCCCACCTGAACTGGGCCGCTCTTGACCCCGCCAAGTTCCACCTGGAGCAGGCGCTCCTTCTGGCGGCCGGCCGACAGACACCGGACTGGACGGCGCAGACCTTGCTGCTGGCCGCCTCGGTCGCGGTTCACGAGCGCAACTTCGCGGTGGCCGAAGACCATCTCGATCGTGTCGAGCGCCTGTGCGAGCAAAGCGGGAACCGCATCTTCCCGCTGGCGCGGATCAACATGCAGGCCATCATCGCCGCGTCGACGGGTGACCTCTCACGGTCGCTGCGCTTGTCACGTGAAGTGATTCATCGCGGCCGCGCGCAGCGGGTGTACCGGTACTTCATGGACGCCTGCGGGAATGCCGCTCTCGACTGCGTTGCGCTCGGCATGCTGAAGGACGCGGCTGCCCATGGCGAAGAGGGGTTCGCGACCGCTCTGCTTCTCGACGACCGGGCCAAGGCCTGCGACCTGGCCGAAGTCTTGTGCCGAATCTACCGGGACTCGCGCGCGCCGGAGGCTTCGGCCCGTGTCCTGGCCGCGCTCTCACCACGGGCGGTGGGGCTCACCGCCATCGCGCAAGAGGCTTGGCTGGGCGCACGCGGCCAGCACGCCGCCGGGACAGGTGACCACGCGGGCGCAGCAAGCTACTTTCGCGAGTCGATCGCGATGTTGCGGACGACCAAGAACTCGTTGCAGGAGCACGAAACGATTCCGTGGCTGATGGCATCGCTGATCCGTTCGCGCAACCTGGACGAGGTGACGAAAGAGTTCAAGCGCGTGGCACACCCGCCCTACACGGAAGACGAAGAACTGCAGACGGCGTTGCTGCACTGTCGCGCCTTGCTGGCTCACGCCGGGGGCGACGCCCAGACCGCGTTGTCGTGGCTGCAGGAGGTCGTTCGCACCGCGCAGCCGGGCTTCTGGCATGCGTGTGCCTGCGTCGATGCGGCCTGGCTGCTGGCGGAGTCGGGCCGTGCCGCCGAGGCCCGGGCGTTGCTGGGGCGCCTGGACGAGTGGTTCCGCGAACATCCGATGGCGATCGCCACCGACGCCCGCGTGAAGCACGCCGCGCGCGACCTCACCGGCGCTTGCGACGCGCATCGCCGCCACGTCGCTGCCCTGGGCTCCGCGCTGCCGCACTACTACCGACAACTCGGCGAGGCCTATGCCTGCCATGCCGCTGCGCTCGGCGGTGTGCCGTGCATGCTGCTGGCACCGATACCTTGCCTGCCCAGCAGTCTTTGAGACGACTGGACGACCGGCATCAGCGCGCGCTCACGCCGCGGAAGCGCGTCACGTCCAGCGCCGACACCGGCGCCCCCTGATTGCCCCAGCTGCTGCGGATGTGCGTGAGCAGTTGCGCGACCTCGTCGTTGCTCAGCACGGTCGCGAACGGCGGCATGCCGTAGGGGCGCGGATTGCCGCCGGTGGCGGGTGGGAAGCCGCCTTCGAGCACCATGTGGACGAGGTTCGCGGGCGTGTGCATCACGACCGCGCGGCTGGCTGCCAGCGCCGGGTACACGCCGGGCACGCCTTCACCACGCTCGCCGTGGCAGGCGGTGCAGTGCGTGTCGTAGAGCTTGGCGCCGGGGCCGGTGGCGGCGGTCGTGCTCAGGGCGGGTGCCCCGGCGGCGCGTTCGCTCGTTGGCGGAGGCAAGGCCTTCAGGTACGTTGCCATCGCGCGCAGGTCGGACTCGCTCAGGTGTTGCGTGCTGCCGCTGACGACCTCGCTCATCGGCCCCATCACCGCGCCGCGCGCCGAGACGCCCGTGCGCAGCAGCTCGACGACATGCGCGTCGCTCCAGTCGGCAACGCCCGCTTCGAGCGGCGAGGCGAGCGACGGCGCGTACCAGTTCTGCACCGGGATCAATCCGCCGGCCAGGTCGAGCGGGCTGGCGGTCGCGCCGAGCGCGTTGCGGCTGGCGTGGCAGGCGTTGCAGTGGCCCAGGCCTTCGACGAGGTAGGCGCCGCGCGTCCACTCGGGGCTGCGCGCCTGGTCGAGCTGCGCTGGCGCCGAGGGCGCGGGGCGGAAGTACAGGGCGCGCCAGATCGCGAGTGCGGCAGGCTGATCGAACGGGAACTGCAGTGTGTGCCCGCGGTTCGGCTGCGCCACCGCCGGCAGGCTGCGCAGGAAGGCGAAGATCGCATCCGAGTCGGCGCGTGTGACGCGCGTGTAGTTCGGGTACGGGAAGGCCGGGTAGAGCAGCCGCCCATCGCGCGCGCGGCCGTTGTGCAGCGCGCGCCAGAACTCGGCGGCGGTCCAGGCGCCGAGGCCGCTCGCGGTGTCGGGCGTGAGGTTGGGGGCGAACACGGTGCCGAACGGCGTGGGCACGCCACGCCCGCCGGCGTAGGCCGCGCCGCCACGGTCGGTGTGGCAGCCCATGCAGTTGCCGGCGCGCGCGAGGTAGGCGCCGCGCGCGATCAACTCGGGCGAGGTGGGCGCGGCCGCGTCGGGCACGAGCGGGTCTTCGCCGCGCAGGTTCAGCCAGGCGATCAGCGCGATCAGCAGCGCGCCGATCGCGAGCGCGGCCAGACCCAGGCGCACGGCGCCGCGCGTCACTTCGGGCTCCCCGGCATACCACCGCACGGCAACGGCAGCGGCGCGGGCAACGAGACCGCCGGCTTCGCGCCAGCCGGCACCACCTGCGCGGCAAGGTATTGCGACAGCGCGCTGATGTCGCTCGGTGCGAGCCGCTGCGCGACAGCGGCCATGCAGTCGGGCGCCATCGCATGCCGGCTGCCGGCGCGCCACGCGCCGAGCTGCGCGTTGAGGTAGTCGCGCGGCATGCCGATCAGCGCCGGCACGCTGGGCGCCACGCCCATCAACGCCGCGCCATGGCACTGGATGCAGGCGGGCACGCGCAGCGCGGCATCGCCCTGGTTCACCAGCGTTTCGCCGCGCGTCAGCGCATCGACGCCGGTGGTCGCCGGCTGCGGCAGCGCGTAGGGAAGCTCGAGCTGCGAGAAGTGGGCGGCGATCTCGCGCAGGTAGTCGTCGGTGAGTGGAGCGAGCAGGTTCGCCATCAGCGTGTACTGGCGCCGGCCATCGCGAAAACTCAGCAACTGGTTGGTGAGGTAGCCGGCCGGCTTGCCGGCGATGCGCGGGTAGTAGCCGTCGCTCGCGGCGCGCCCTTGCGGGCCGTGGCAGCCGGTGCAGGCCAGCACGCGCTGCGCCATCGTGTCCTCGACCTTTGGTGCGGCCTGCGCGGCGCCCGCGAGCATCAGCAGGCAGAGCAGCGCGAGGCGGATCATGGCGCCGCCGTTTCGTTCAGGCGCAGGTCGGGCAGGCGCCGCACGAACCACAGCGCCGGCAGCGCGACGATCGCGCACACCTGCATCAGCTGCCGGAACGCGGTCTCGGCGGCCGTCGGCAATTGCGCGCGCAACAGCAGCAAGGTGATCGTGCTCAACACCGCGATGCCGATGGCGCCACCGAGCAGCCGGAAGAAGCCGGTGAGGCCGGTGACGGTGCCGATCATCGGCCGTGGCACCGATTGCTGCACCGTGATCAGCGTGGTCGAGATCTGCAACCCCATGCCGAGCCCGACGGCGACCAGCCCGAGCACCGCGGCCAGCCCGGTGGTCGGCGCGAAGCTCAAGGCCAGCAGCGCGAGCGGCACCAATGCCACGCCGAGCTGCTGCGGCGGCCGCGCGCGCCCGGTGCGCGCGAGCCAGCGTCCGCCGATGAAGGCCGCAATCGGCACCGCCAGCGTCATCGGCAACAGGTGCAGCGCGGCGTCGGTGGCGCTCAGGCCGGCGACCATCTGCACCCGCAGCGGCACCAGCACCGAGAGCGCGATGAAATTGAAGAACAGCAGGAACAGCATCCCGCAGCACGCCACCACGACCGGATTCGCCAGCAGCGCGATCGGCACGATCGGCTCCGGGTGACGGCGCTGCTGGCGGTTGAAGCCGAACAACAGCAGCGCGGCGAGCGCCCAGCCGGTGAGGTTGAAGGTGTCGAACCAGGGGCCGCCCTGACCGACGCGCGTGATCGGCACCAGCGCGGCCGTGAGCCCCGCGAGCAGGAGCAACGCGCCGAGGCCGTCGATGCGCGCCGCGCCGCGGTGTACCGGCAGCGCGCGCAGCGAGGTCTCGACCAGCGCGAGCGCGATCAGGCCGAGCGGCAGGTTGATCCAGAAGATCCACGGCCACGACAGCTGCTCCGTGAGCACGCCACCGACCACCGGCCCGAGCATGCTGGCGACGACCCAGACGATGCTGATGTAGCTCTGGTAGCGGCCGCGGTCGTGCACCGGCACGACATCGGCGACGACCGCCTGCGCCAGCGCGATCAGCCCGCCGCCGCCGACGCCCTGCAGCACCCGCGCGATCACCAGCTGCGGCATGGAACGCGCGAGCGCACACGCCACTGACGCGAGCACGAAGATCACGATCGCGGCACCGAGCACGCGGCGCCGGCCGAACAGGTCGCTGAACTTTCCGTAGAGCGGCGTCACCACCGTCGCGGCGATCAGGTAGCCCGAGATCACCCATGCCATCCACTCGAAGCCACCGAGCTGCCGCGCGATGCTGGGCAGGGCGACGCTGACGATGGTCTGGTCGAGCGCGCCGAGCAGGATCGTCATCATCACCGCGGCGGTGGCGGCGAAAAACTGGCTCGGCGTGAGCGGCGTGGGGGCGGCTGAGGGAGCGGTCACGGGCTGCCATTGTGGCAGTCCGGTCATTCGGGCTATCCGTCGACGGACTTTGCTGCGTCTCCCAAGCCTGCCGCCCGCAGGCCGGTCGCGACACCTTCGCGATCGGCTGCGGAGCGGTTCTGGCTCACCTTCCACTTGCCGGTCAACGCGGTCAGCGTCAGTTCGATGCCGACGATCGCGCGGGTCATCGTCTCGATGAACTCGGGTGGCGCGTCGGTGATCGCCCAGGGCTTGGCCTGCGTGGCTTCATGGCGTGTCGTCAGTCGCGTGACGAAGGCGTGCACCCAGGCCGGGTCGTCGATCGCGCGCAGCGTGCCGCGCGCCTGCACCATGATGTAGTTCCAGGTCGGCACGACCTTGCCGTGCTCGACCTTGCTCGGATACCAGCCCGGCGACACATAGGCCTGCGGGCCCTGGAACACGACCAGCGCCTCGACCTCGTCGCGCGTGTCGCGCCAGAGCGGGTTCGCGCGCGCGACGTGGGCGCGCAGGATGCCGGGGCCGCCGGCCGGATCGGGGTCGAGAATGAACGGCACGTTGTTGGCCTGCAGGCCGGCGTCGTTCAGCGTCACCAGCAGGCCGAGCGGCTGCGCATGGATCAACTCGTGCAGCGGTTCGGGGCGGGTCTCTTCGAAATGCTTGGGCAGGTACATGGCGTGGTCTCGTTCACAGCTTCTCAGGCGGCGAGGCGCTCGTCGAGCCGGCGGCGAACCGCGGGCCATTCGGCGGCGAGGATCGAAAAGTACACCGTATCGCGAATCCGCCCCGACGCGCAGACCACGTGCTGGCGAAAAATGCCCTCCTGCACGCCGCCAATGCGCCCGATCGCGTTGCGCGATTTCTCGTTCAGCGCATCCGTCTTGAGCTCGACACGATTCGCCTCCAGCACGTCGAACGCGTGGCCGAGCAACAGCCGCTTCGCCGCGGTGTTGGTGCGTGTGCGCTGGTGGCTGCGAGCGATCCAGGTCCAGCCGATCTCGAGGCGGCGGTTGCGCACGTCGATCGCGGCGAAGCGCGTCGAGCCGATGACGCTGCCGCTGGCCGCTTCGACGATCGCGAACGGCAGCGCGACGCCGCGCTGCTGCTCCTCGAGCGCAGTCGACACGTAGGCGTGCATCTCGTCGGCGTCGGTGATCGGATTCGGGATCCAGCCCCACAGCTCGGGGTCGTTGCCGACGGCGGCCAGCGCAGGCACGTGCGCCAGCGTCAGCGGCTCCAGGCGGACATCCGGGTTGGTCAGGGTCACCGGGGTCGGTATCTTCATGGCATCGGGCTCCGTCAGAATGGTCCTTTATCCTAGGCATAAATATCGCCACGCAAGGGGCCATTTTCCGATGAGCCAGAGAGCCACCGAACTGCGCCAGCAGGTCTACCTGCAGTTGCGCGACGCGATCGACGGCGCCACCTTTGCGCCCGGCGCGCGCCTGCCGGCCTCGCGCGAGCAGGCGCGCGTGCTCGGCGTCTCGCGCAACACGGTGCTGTGGGCGCTGGCGCGCTTGGCAGCAGAAGGCTACCTGGTGGCGCGGGTCGGCGACGGCACCTATGTCGCCGAGCGCACCCCTGCTGCGCCGCGCGCGTCGCGCGGCGGCATCGACGCGCACCAGCTGCTGTCGCAGCGCGGCCGGCTGATCGCCGAGACCGGGCTGCGCTGGGACCCGCTCGCGTCGCCGCCGCTGCCGTTCCGCATCGGTCAGCCGGCGCTCGCGGAGTTTCCGTTCGCGCTGTGGCAGCGGTTGGAGCGCCAGACGACGAGCGCGCAGCGCATCGCCTGCGCTGGCTACCACGACCCGGTCGGCCACCCGCCACTGCGCGCCGCGATCGCGCAGTGGCTGCTGGTGTCGCGCGGCATCCGCTGCGAGGCGGCGCAGGTCGTGATTACCGCCGGCTCGCAGCAGGCGCTCGACCTGATCTCGCGCCTGCTGCTCGACGTGGGCGACGAGGTGCTGGTCGAAGACCCGGGTTACCCCGGCATCCGCGCGAACCTGATCGCGCACGGCGTGCTGGTGCGCCCGGTGCCGGTGGACGACGAAGGCCTGTGCATCGCGCACGGCGCGGCACGCTGGCCGCAGGCCCGGCTCGCCGTCGTGACGCCAACGCACCAGTTCCCCCTCGGTGTGCGCATGAGCCTGGCGCGGCGCACGGCCTTGCTCGACTGGGCGCGCGCGCAACGCGCCTGGATCGTCGAGGACGACTACGACGGCGAGTTCCAATACGGCCCGCAGCGCATCCCCGCGCTGTGCAGCATGGCGCACGACGCGCGCGTGCTGTACGTGGGCACGTTCTCGAAGTCGCTCGGTGCCGGGCTGCGCCAGGGCTTCGTCGTGCTGCCGGATGCGCTCGTCGACGCGTTCGCCCGCGCCCGCGCGCTGAGCGATCGGCATTCACCGGGCGCGACGCAGGACGTGCTCGCGCGCTTCATCGAGGGCGGCCATTTGCTGCGGCATCTGCGCCGCATGCGAGAGCTCTACCGCGCGCGGCAGGCGTCGATGATCCACGACCTCGCCCGCGCGAGCAGCGGTGCGTTGATGCTGCAAGCGAGCCTGCAAGGCATGCACCTCGCGCACGAGGTCGGCGGGCGCATCGACGACACGGGGTTGAGCGCGCGTGCTGCCGACGTCGGTGTGCAGCTCGCGCCGATCTCGCGCTACTGCATCGAGGCGAAGCGGCGCGGCTGGCTGTTCGGGTACGCGGGCTATGACGAAGCGGCGCTCGGCCGCGCCGCGCGGGCACTGGCGCGGCGGCTGTGAGCGCTCGTCAGGGTGGCGTGGCGCAGTTCACGCCATCTGCACCGGTGCGCGTGACGCTTACCACTCTTAACCCCTGCGGTGCGGCGCGTTCGGTAGCCTGCGGCGCGATGAAGAACCTTGCTCAATGCGTCGCGCTGTTCGCGACCGCCACGTTGGCGGCGTGCGGTGGTGGTGGCTCGGACACGCCCACTTCCAGCACGACCGCGCCACCGGCGGCGTCACCTGCACCTGCACCGGCGCCTGCGCCGTCACCGGCTCCCGCGCCGGCCCCGGCGCCTGCTGCAGGTTCGACCTGCAGCATCCCCGATTTCGCGGCCGTTGCGCTCGCCCGCATGAACCAGCTGCGTGCGGCCGGTGCCGACTGCCACACCGGCGGCACGTTCGCGCGGGCCGCGGCGCTGACCTGGAGCGCGCAGCTGACACAGTCGGCCGAGGGCCTGTCGCAGGACATGGTGGCGAACAACTTCTTCTCGCACACCGGCTCGAACGGCAGCACTTTGTCGAGCCGCGTCAACGCCACCAGTTACGCGTGGAGCAGCCTGGGCGAGAACATCGCCGCCGGCTACCCGACCCTCGATGCGGTGATGACCGGCTGGATGGGCAGCGACGGTCACTGCGCGAACCTGATGAACCCGGCCTTCAATCAGGTCGGGCTGGTCTGCGTGCCCGGCACCGCGGCCAACACCTACAACACCTACTGGACGATGGACCTCGCGCACTCACCCTGACGCGCTGATCACGCCGCCGCCCAGGCAGACCTCGCCGTCGTACAGCACCGCCGATTGGCCGGGCGTGACCGCCCATTGCGCCTGGTCGAAACGCAGCTCGAACGCGCCCGCAGCGGCATCCGTGAAGTTGCAATCCGCATCTGCCTGCCGATAGCGCGCTTTCGCCGCCAGCGCACCGTGAGCCGGCGCGTGGCCGGCGACCCAGCTCGTGTCGTCGGCCGTCAACCGGTGCGACAGCAGCCACGGGTGGTCGTGGCCCTGCACTGCGTAGAGCGTGTTGGCCGCGATGTCCTTGCGCGCGACGAACCACGGGTCGTGCTCACCGCCACCGCGCGGTGCGCCGCGTTCTTTCAAGCCACCGATGCCGATGCCCTTGCGCTGGCCCAGCGTGTAGAAGCTCAGGCCGACGTGCCCGCCGATCGTGCGGCCGCGATCGTCCTTGATGGGCCCCGGCGTGTTCGCGAGATAGCGGTTCAGGAACTCGCGGAACGGCCGCTCGCCGATGAAGCAGATGCCGGTCGAGTCCTTCTTCGCAGCCACCGGCAGGCCGATCTCGGCGGCGATGCGGCGCACCTCGGTCTTCGGCAGTTCGCCGACCGGGAACAGCGTCTTCGCGAGCTGCGCCTGCGTCAGCCGGTGGAGGAAGTAGCTCTGGTCCTTCAGCGGATCGAGTCCCTTGAGCAACTCGAACGACCCAGCGCGCTCGCGAACGCGCGCGTAGTGGCCGGTCGCGATCTTGTCCGCGCCGAGCCGCATCGCGTGGTCGAGAAAGGCCTTGAACTTGATCTCGGCGTTGCACAGCACATCCGGGTTTGGCGTGCGGCCGGCCTCGTATTCGCGCAGGAACTCGGCGAACACGCGATCCTTGTAGTCGGCGGCGAAGTTGACATGCTCGATCTCGATGCCGATCACGTCGGCGACCGCTGCGGCATCGATGAAATCGATGTTCGACGAGCAGTATTCGCTGTCGTCGTCATCTTCCCAGTTCTTCATGAAGATGCCGACGACGTCGTGGCCTTGTTGCTTGAGCAGCCACGCCGTGACGGCCGAATCGACGCCGCCCGACAGGCCGACGACGACACGCTGGGGTTTCA
>JBDUAG010000160.1:0-7710 GCA_040004785.1 Burkholderiales bacterium
AGGATCAGGCGATCGTCTGCAACATCGGCCACTTCGACAACGAGATCGACATCGCCTCGCTCGAGAAGAACTGCACCTGGGAAGAGATCAAGCCGCAGGTCGATCACGTGATCTTCCCGGACGGCAAGAAGATCATCCTGCTCGCCAAGGGCCGGCTCGTGAACCTGGGCTGCGGCACGGGCCACCCGAGCTTCGTGATGTCGTCGAGCTTCGCGAACCAGACGATCGCGCAGATCGAGCTCTTCACGCAGCCCGACAAGTACCAGGCCGGTCAGGTCTACGTGCTGCCGAAGCACCTCGACGAGAAGGTCGCGCGCCTGCACCTGAAGAAGGTCGGCGCGATGCTGACCGAGCTGACGGACGAACAGGCCGCGTACATCGGCGTGCCGAAGCAAGGCCCGTACAAGCCCGACACGTATCGGTACTGATCGTTGCGTGCTGACCAACTGCTGGTGCAGCGCGCACTTGCGCCCACGCGTTCGGCTGCCCAGCGGCTGATCGATGCGGGCGCGGTGCGCTGGAACGGCCCGAAGGGCTGGGCCGTGCCGCGCAAGGCGGGTGAAGACCTGCCGGACGACTGCCAGCTCGAGGTGACCGACGACGCCGAGTTGCGTTTCGCGTCGCGCGGCGGCCTGAAGCTCGATGCGGCACTGCTGCACTGCGGTGTCGACGTGGCCGGTGCGAACTGTCTCGACGTCGGCCAGAGCACCGGTGGTTTCACCGATGCGCTGCTGCAGCGCGGCGCGGCGCGTGTCGTCGGGCTCGACGTGGGGCGCGGGCAGCTGGCCGCGTCGCTCGCGGGTGATGCGCGCGTGCTGAGCTTCGAGGGCCTGAACGCGCGCGACGTGGCGGGTTCCGAATTCGAGCAGGCCGAGCCGGCGCACTCGTTCGGCATCGTCGTGGCCGACCTGTCGTTCATCTCGCTGACGCATGTGCTGCCGACGATCGCGAACTACCTGGCCATCGGCGGGAACGCGGTGCTGCTGATCAAGCCGCAGTTCGAGCTGCAGCCGGTGGACATCGGCAAGGGCGGGATGGTGAAAAGCGCGGCGTCGTACCCGGTGGTCGAGACACGCATCCGCGCGGCCTGCGCCGCGCTGCACCTGACCGTGCGCGACTACTTCGCGAGCATCGTGACGGGCGGCGACGGCAATCATGAATTCTTCGTGTGGGCGAGTGCGCCCGCACCGACTTGAGGAGAGGCGCCATGACGGCAGCCGCGGTCCCGATCAGTTTCGAATTCTTCCCGCCCAACACGCCGGTCGGCGACGACAAGCTCAAGGGCGTGGTGCAGGAGCTCGGCGCGCTGAAGCCCGAGTTCTTCAGCGTCACCTACGGCGCGGGCGGTTCGACGCGCGAGAAGACGCTTGCTACCGTCAGCGCGATTGCCGACGCCGGCTTCGAGGCCGCGCCGCACCTGTCGTGTGTGGGCGGCACGCGCGCAGCGCTGGCCGAGATCCTTGCCACCTACCGAGCGCGCAACATTCACCGCGTCGTCGCGTTGCGCGGCGACATGCCCAGCGGCACGCACATGGCGGGCGACTTCCGCTTCGCCGCCGAACTCGTCGCGTTCATCCGCGAGACGCAGGGCAGCGACTGGCACATCGAGGTCGCCGCGTATCCCGAGTACCACCCGGAGCAGCGCTATGCCGCGCGCGACCTGAAGCACTACGTCGACAAGGTCAACGCCGGTGCCAACTCCGCGATCACGCAGTTCTTCTTCAACCCCGACGCCTACTTCCACTTCGTCGACGAGACCCGCAAGCTCGGCGCGACGGCGCCCGTGGTGCCGGGCATCATGCCGTTCCACAACTTCGCGAAGATCGCGCAGTTCGCGGCGCGCGACGGCATCGAGATCCCGCGCTGGGTCGCGCTGAAGATGGAAGGCTTCATGGACGACGCCGCCTCGGTGCGCGCGTTCGGCATCGATGTCGTCACCGAGCTGTGCGAGAAGCTCATCAAGGGCGGCGCGCCGGGGCTGCACTTCTACACGATGAACCAGTCGGCGCTGACTCGCGACATCTGTCTGCGCCTGGGGGCGTCACGCTGATCGTGTGAAGTCCATCGTCCAGTTGGTCTCCCAGGTGGCGCCGCCGTCGGCGGAGAACGCCTGCTCCCAGCGCGGCCGGTCGGGGCCGGGCACTGTCCACAGGAAGCGCACGCGAATCGGTTGCCCGTCGAGCGTGTCGTCGGCGTAGAACGCTCCCTCGCCGTTCTCGAAGCGCCCGACCATCGGCGCGTCCAACCGGCCGGGCCAGCGGCCATCGAGCCACCAGATCGACCATTGCCGCGCTTCGGCGTCGAATGAGCGCAGCGTCAATGCGCGGTAGGCGCCGCCGGGCAGGGCCAGCGTGTTGTCGTCCATGTTGCCCAGGCCGCCCAGGGTCTTCTGCACGACCGTGCTGCCCCCGAACTCGACCCACTCCCGGCAACCCGCGAGGCGATCCCGGAGGCGGCGATGCGCCACGCGCCAGCGGCCGATGAAGAAGTCGAAGTCGTCGAGGCCCGATGAGATGGAGGATGTCGTCATGTCGAGGTGATGAGTCGAGGCAATGCAGTCTAGAAGTGAATGCGGACAAATTCCGCCCGGTATCGAGCCGGCGCTGTCACACAATCCTCGCCATGAGCAAACCGACGACGCGCGTGCTGGCCGTGCTGGAGCTGCTACAGGCCAGCCTCAGCCTCAACGGCCCCGAGCTGGCGCGCCGCGTCGGCGTGGATGGCCGCACGGTGCGGCGCTACATCGATCACCTGATCGAGATGGGCGTGCCGATCGAAGTGCAGCGCGGGCGCGATGGTGGCTACGCGCTGCGACCCGGCTACAAGCTGCCGCCGATGATGTTCACGGCCGACGAGGCGCTCGCGCTTGCCGTCGGCCTGCGGGCCGCGGGCGCGCTGGGTCTGAGCGGCATCACGCCCGCGATCGCGAGCACGCAAGCCAAGCTTGAACGCGTGATGCCGACGGGTGTGCGGCGGCGCCTGACGGACATCGACCAGACCGTGTCACTCGATCTGGTGCGCCCGTTCGCCACCGGCGCAACCGGCGCGCTACTCGGCCTGAGCGCCGCGGCCCGCGCGCAACAGCGTGTGCGGCTGAGCTACCGCAGCGCGGATGGGCAGCAGAGCGAGCGCGAGGTGGATGTCTACGGCCTCGCGTGGCGCGGCGGAGCGTGGTATGCGGTCGGCCATTGCCACTTGCGGCGCGATCTGCGCTCGTTCCGCCTCGATCGCGTGCTCGCGATCGAGGCCTTGCCGAAGAGCTTCGGCCGGCCACCGCGCTTCGACGTGCTTGGCCACCTGGTGCGGTCGATCGCGATGCTGCCGCGCGCGTTCGCTGTCGAGGTGCTGCTGGACACCGACCTCGAACGCGCTCGCCGCGCGGTGTTCGTCGAGCTGGGAGAACTTGTCGAGGTCAAAGGTGGTGTTCGCCTCACTGCGCAGGCTGACGACCTCGACTGGGTCGCGCGCGAGCTGTCGCGCCTGCCGTTCGGATTTCGCATCGACAAGCCAGCTTCGCTGCGTGCGGCCCTCGCCGCGCACGCCGACACGCTCACGCGCCGGGCCGCTCCCACATCACACCGTCCTCGGTGACGATCGCGTCCAGCGGAAGGTCCTGCTCGCTGGCACGCAGCAGCGGCAGGAAGCCGTGCGCGAAGCTCACGCCGACAGTCACCGGCCGTGGCGCGAGCGACTGCAGTGTGCGGTCGAAGAAGCCCCCGCCGTAACCTAGCCGCACGCCGCCGGGTCCGAACCCGAGGCAGGGCACGACCAGGATCGCGGGCGCGAACTCGTCGGTGTCCTTCGGTTTCGGGATGTCGTAGGCATCGAGTTCCATCGGGCAGCCTGGAAACCAGACATGAAACCGCAGCTGGCCCGTCTCGCGGTCCTTGACCGGCAGGCCGATGCGGCGCGGCGAGCCGTCGGGCCCGCCTTCGGACCAGCGGTAGAGCGCAGGCAGCGGATCGAACTCGCCCTTGATCGGCCAGTAGGCGCCGATCGTCGTCTCGCGCCGGCCGACCAGCCAGACGCGCAGCGCGCTCTGCAGTTGCACCGATCGCTCCAGGCGATCGGTGAGGGCCAGGCGCGCCGCGATCAGCTTGGTTCGCAGGGCGGCACGGTCGGGCTCGGTGGGGGACATGCAGGCTCCGGGTTCAGGACAGGGCCCGCGCATTGTGCAAGACTGCGGGCATGACCGCAGCCAGCCGAGAATTCATCGATCATTGCCTGGAGCTGTTCGCGCCGCTGGGCGCTCCCCGCGCGCGCCGCATGTTCGGCGGCCATGGCCTGTACATCGACGACCTGTTCATGGCGCTCGTCATCGGCGAGCGCCTCTACCTGAAGACCGACGCACAGACCCGCCCGCTGTTCGAGGCCGCCGGGTCCGAGCCGTTCGTGTACGACTCGGCCGGCAAGAGCGTGTCGATTGGCTACTTCAGCGTGCCCGACGACGCCATGGAGTCGCCGCCGCTGATGCAGCCTTGGGCGCGGCACGCGCTGTCGGCTGCCCTGCGGGCCAGGGCCGCGAAGCCGCGCGCCGCCACGCCGGTCAAGAAGGCCAGGCCGCGCAAGGGCTCGGCGAACACCGCACCGACGAAGCTTTGACGGCGCGGGTTCCAGCGCACCGTGAGGCTGCTGTTGCTGTCCAGCGATTCGATCACGGCGTGCTCGCCGACCGCGAGCCGCACACGCTGGCCGGGTTCATAGACGAAGTCACCGAGGTCGTTGTCGCGCGTCAGCCAGGCGCGACCTCCGATCACCGTGAGTTCACCGCCGAGGCGGCCGAGTTGTAGCGCCTGGCCGCTGGTCACGCGCTGGGTGGTGTTCCGATCAAGTTGCGCATTCATCATGAATCTCCTGGTTGCGTGATGCAATCATCGGTCTAATAGCGCAGAGAATCCAATGAAACCCCCGGCAGCCATTGATGCGGATTTGATATGAATACGCGAACCCGTCGCCCGCTCTCGCTGAGTGCGCTGCGTGCCTTCGAGGCGGTCGCGCGGCGCCTGAATTTCAGTGACGCGGCCGAGGAACTGTTCGTCACGCAATCGGCAGTCAGCCGCCAGATCAAGGGGCTGGAGGACGAACTCGGCGCGGCGCTTTTCGTGCGCGGCACGCGCCATGTGGAGCTGACGCAAAGCGGCCGCGTGCTGCAGCGTTCGGTCGAAAGCGGCCTTGGCCAGATCGACGCGAGCGTGCGCCAGATCCGCCAGGCGCGTAGCCGCAAGCGCGTCAGCGTCACGACCTTCGCATCGTTCGGCTCGCTCTGGCTGCTGCCGCGCATCGAGGCGTTCCAGCGCCAGCACCCGGACATCGACATCCGCGTCTCGGCCACCGACACGATCGCCGAACTCGACGACCCGGAGCTCGATCTCTCGTTGCGCTACTGCAGCCCGGCGCAGGCGCCCGAAGGCGCAGTGCGCCTTTTTGGCGAGGTGCTGACGCCGGTCGTGAGCCGCTCGCTGATGGAGCAGATCCGGCGCGGCCAGGCACCACCGCTGGCCACGCCGACCGATCTGGCGCAGCACACGCTGGCCGAGGAGGACGACACCAAGACCAGCACCGAGTTCCTGAGCTGGCGTCGCTGGCTCACGCTGCACAAGCAGCCCGCGCTCGAACCCAAGCGCTGGCTCTACCTGAACTTCACCTATCAGCAGGTGCAGGCCGCGCTGGCCGGCCACGGCGTCGCGCTGGCGCGGGTCGCGCTGGTGTTCGAGGCGCTGCAGCGCGGCGAGCTGATCGAGCCGTTCGGCGACACGGGGCGCATGAGCAGCCCGTATCTGTACTGGCTGATCGTCTCGCCTTTGGGTCAGGCGCGGCCCGAGGTGACGCAGTTCTGCGAGTGGGTGATCGAGCAGGCGCAGATCACGCGCCATGCGATCGGCGAGGAGGAAGCGCCGGCCGCGGTGAAATTTCGCGGGACGAGCGCCGGGCCGCCCCAAGCCGGCCCGCATCCCCGCGGGGGATCGGCCGACGTACCCGTCGGCCGAGGGGCTGTCACCTCACGCCGCGTTCGGTGACGATGAGGGTCAGCGGCTGGTCGTGTGCCTGCGTGCCGAGCGCGTCAAGCGAGATCTCGCTGCCCGACCACGCCACGCCGACAGTGGTGACATCCGGGTGCTGCGCCAGCCAGCGGTCGAAGTAGCCGCGGCCGTAGCCGAGCCGATAGCCCTCGGCCGTGAAGCCGACGCAGGGCACCAGAAGTACATCCGGTTGCACCGGTGCGCCGTCGCTGGCCGGGATGCCGCACTCATCGACGATGCCGGGGGCCGCGCCGTTCCAGGCTCGGTAATGCATCTGCACCGGCGTGCGTTGTGCAAACGGCAAACACTTTGCCAACTTTGCCAACATGGGGTCGGCCTGCACCAGGCCGGCTGCGTTAAATTCGGACCGATGCGGCCAGTACAGGCCGAGCAACTCGGGCTCCAGCTCCACCAACACCGCGGCCAGATGGCGCGCCAGCATCGAAGCGGCCTCTGCCGCGAATGCGCTGGTCATGAACTGTTCGCGCTGCGCCATCAGGGTCGCGCGCAAAGCCTGCCGCGGTGTCGATGCCGAATTCAAGATGATTGCGTGATGACGTTGAACTTCAAGATCCTTCTCAGGCCAGTATATGAGCGCCCTGCGCGCGCGGCGTTGCTGTGCGCGCTGGCGCTGGTCATGGCCGTCCCGGCGGCACGCGCGCAGAGCGGCGACAGCACCATCGTCGAGGCCCGCGAGGCCTTTCGCAAGAAGGACGGCAAGCGCCTCGCCGTGCTGCGCGCCACCGCGCAGGCCGCCAACCACCCGCTCGCGCAGTGGGTCGACTACTGGGAGCTCAACGCCCGCATCGGCGAAGTCCAGCAGCCGGAGGTCGACAAGTTCAGCGCGCGTTGGAGCGGCAGCTATGTGGACGACCGCTTCCGCAACGACTGGTTGCTCGAACTCGGCCGGCGCCGCGACTGGGCCAACTTCACGGTCGAGTTCCCGCGCTTCCGGCTGAACGACGACCGTGAGGTCACCTGCTACGCGCTGCTCACCGACCACCTCGCCGGCAAGGACGTGGTCGATGCCGCGCGCGCCGCCTGGTTCGCGCAGCGCGATGCCGACGATGGCTGCGCGCTGCTCGCCACGACGCTGACCGACGCCAAGCTGTTCACGCCGGCCGATGCCTGGCGCAAGGCGCGGCTCGCGATCGACGCGAACCGGCCGCGCGCGGCGCGCCTGGCCGTCGCGCTGGTTGGGCCCGCGGCGGCGGTGAGCCTGGGCGAGGTCATCGACAGCCCGGCGCGCTACCTCACGCGCAGCGCCGTCACGTCGAGCCGAAGCGCGTCCGAGCTCACGACGCTCGCGCTGATCCGCATGGCCTCCAACGATACCGAGGCGGCCACCAGCCAGCTCAACGAACGCTGGGATCGCGCGCTGCCGGCCGACCTCGCGGCCTGGGCTTGGGCGTCCACGGCCAAGCAGGCGGCGCTGAAGCTGCAGCCCGACGCGGCCGATCTTTACCTGCGCGCCGCGCAGCGCACCGCCAAGGCAAAGGTCGAGATCGACTGGCCCGACGACACGCTCGCCTGGAAGGTGCGCGCCGCACTGCGCGCCGACAACGGCAAGCCGCGCTGGCAGCAGGCGATGCAGGGCATCAACGCGATGAGCGAGACCGAGCAACGCGAGCCGGCGTGGGTCTACTGGAAGGCGCGTGCGTTGATCGCGCTGTCGGCCGATTCGCAGGAT
>JBDUAG010000161.1:0-7702 GCA_040004785.1 Burkholderiales bacterium
GTGCTGCAGGGCGCGGCGATGGCGTTCTTCTTCATCCCGCTGCAGGCGATCGTGTTCTCGGGCCTCACGCCCGACAAGATGCCATCGGCCGCGGGCCTGTCGAACTTCGTGCGCATCACCGCGGGCGCGGTCGGCACCTCGCTGTTCACCACGCTGTGGGAAGACCGCGCGATCCTGCACCACGCGCAACTCACCGAGGCCGTGAACCGCGGCAACGAGACGGCGATGCAGACGCTGAACCAGCTCGGCGCGGTCGGCCTGAGCAACGATCAGGCGCTGGCCAACATCAACCGCATGATCGACCAGCAGGCCTACACGATGGCCGTGACCGACATCTTCTACCTGTCGTCGGTGCTGTTCTTCTTGCTGATCGCCGTCGTGTGGATGGCCCGACCGAAACCCGGCGCCGGTGCGGGCGGCGGCGAGGCGCACTGATCCGTCACAAGCGCAAGGCTGCGGCGTAGCCGGTCATTTCCAGGTAGCCGCGGCCGATGCGTTTGCCTGCGTCGTCGAGCAGGTCACTGAGGCCTTCCCAGTAGATCGAGCCGGTGCTGCCGCGGCTGTCGAGCTCCTGGTCGTCGAGCAATGCCGCCACCGTGAAGCGGCCGGCCGGGGTGGTCACGGTCCAGTGCACCGGGTAGCGCGCCTTCGACGACGCGCTCTGCCAGACGCGGCCCGGCGTGAACGTGACCTCGTCCGGACCGAAGCTGCGCACCCCCTCGCCCCGACGCCGAAAGCTGCCGCCGGCGTAGACGCTGCTGCCATCCGCGCTCCGCAGCCGAAACGCGGTCAACGCGCTGCCGTCGTCCAGGTTCATGCCGATCCAGTCCCAGCCGACGGCTTGCGCCGGCATGAAGGTGTCGCTCCATTCGTGATCGAGCCAGGCGCGGCCGGTGACCGCGATCGGGCTGCCCTCGAGCGTCAACGTGCCTTGCACCGCCAGCTGCGGTTCGCTGTAGTAGCGGCTCGCGTGTTCGGGCAGCGGGCCTTTGCGCGACAGACCGGCCTCGCCCTGCAATAGCAGCGGCTGCGTCGGCGTGGCGCGCAGGTCGAGCGCGAAGCCGGCGCTGTCGCTCGTGAGCACGGCCACGTAGCCGCCAGCGGATCGCCGCAGGCGCCAGTCGCGCAGCACCACATCCGTGTCGCCCGTGCCAGCTTGCGCCACGCCGAAACCGCTGCGCGCGATGCGCTGGTCGTGGCGCAGTCGGCGTTGCGCGAGATCGGTGAGGGCCGCGTGCGCGAATACCAGTTCGGTGGCTGCGAAGCGGCTGGCGCGATCGGTGGCGAGGCCCGTGCTCGACCGGAAGAACGTCAGCTGGAAACCGCACAGCCGCGCATCCGCCTGCAGGTTGCCGGTGAGATACCACCATTCGGTGCGACTCGCCGGATGCGCGCCGAAGTCGGCCGGGAACTGCAGGCCCGGCTCGGCGGCGCGAGTGTTCGCGGCGGTCGCTGCCAGCAGGATCATCAGGTCGCGTCGTTGCATGCGGCGAGCATCGCACACGCCTGACTGACAATGCGCGCATGGCCAAGCCCGCCCCCCGACTCAGCCCCGCCGAGATTGCCCGCGTGATCGAGATCGCATGGGACGACCGGCCGCCGTTCAACGCCGTGCTGTTGAGCCACGGCCTGAGCGAAGGCCAGCTGGTCGCGTTGCTCAAGCGCGAACTCACACCGAACGCTTACAAACTGTGGCTTCAGCGCTCGGGCAAGCGCCGTTGAATGCCCCGCCGGAATGCGGCAGACTCCGGCGCACGAATCCCGTCGTTCACCCCAAGGAGAAAACAATGCGTCGATCGTTCAAATGGGCCGCTGCGGCCGTCACCGTGGCGGTGCTCGCTGCTTGCGGCAGCATGGGTGGCGGCAAGACCGGCATGAGCTTCTTCGTCACCAGCGCCGGGCCGGGCAAGGGCGCGGATCTCGGCGGCCTCGACGGCGCCGACAAGCAATGCCAGACGCTCGCCGCCGCAGCGGGCGCAGGCAACCGCACCTGGCGTGCTTACCTGAGCCAGCAGCCGACCCCCAACGTGCCCGGCATCAACGCGCGCGACCGCATCGGCAAGGGCCCGTGGATCAACGCCAAGGGCGTGGTCGTCGCGACCGATGTGGCCAACCTGCACGGCACGAACAACCTCAGCAAGATGACCGCGCTGACCGAGACCGGCGCCGTCGTCAACGGCCGTGGCGACACCCCGAACACGCACGACATCCTGACCGGCTCGCAGCCCGACGGCACCTTCATCGCCGCGAACGTCAACAGCACCTGTGGCAACTGGACGCAGAGTGGCGAAGGCTCGGCGATGCTCGGCCACGCCGACAAGACCGGCCTCGACGAGAGCGTCCCAGCCAAGTCCTGGAACTCCTCGCACATGAGCCGCGGCTGCAGCCAGGATGCACTGAAGGCGACCGGCGGCGCAGGGCTGTTCTATTGCTTCGCGGCTGACTGATGGAGCCCTTCGGCGAACGGGTACGTTCGCCGATCCCCGGGGGGGATGGCGGGCCGGCTGAGGATCACGAAGTGGGCCTCTTCGTGGCCCATGGCGGCCCGGCGCTCGGTCCGCATGCCGTCGGTTCCTGAGCCCCACCCCGCACGCAACGCCGGCATCGACGCGCTGCGTGCCGGCACCACGCTGCTGGTCGTCCTGCACCACACCGCGATCACCTACGGCGCGATCGGCGGCTGGTACTACAAGGAGCTCGCGACCGACCGCTCGCCGGCGTCGATGCTGCTGGTCTTCTTCTGCACGCTCAACCAGGCCTGGTTCATGGGCCTGTTCTTCCTGCTCGCGGGCTATTACACGCCGGCCGCGCTGCGCGCCAAGGGGCCATGGCCGCATCTGCGTGATCGCGTCCGGCGGCTGGGCGTGCCGTTGCTCGTCTACGGCTGTGTGCTCGGGCCGATCACGATCGCGCTGGCGCAGACCGCGCGCGGCAAGCCCTTCACCGACACCTTGCTCTGGCTCTGGCGACACACCGAGTTCGAGAAGGGGCCGCTCTGGTTCGCGTGGGCGTTGCTGATCTTCGCGGTGGTCGTCGCGCTGCGGGGCGCCCTTGTGACGCAGCGTGACGCGCCGGCGGCGACGCGGCCGTTCCCGTCCAACGCGGCGTTGTTCGGCGCGGCGCTGGTGACCGGCGCGGCCGCGTTCGCACTGCGCCTCGTATGGCCGGTCGGGCGTGAGGTGTGGGGGCTGCAGCTCGGCTACTTCGCCAGCTACGTCGTGCTGTTCATCGCTGGTTGCCTGGCAGCCGCGCCGCGCTGGCTGGAGGCCTGGCCGGACGTGCAGGTCCGCACCTGGCGGCGCATCGCGTGGATTGCGTTGCCGGTGCTGCCCGTGATGGCGCTGTTCGGTGGTCGGCTCGGCCTGCAGGGCAAGACGGAAGGCGGCTGGAGCGTGCCGGCGCTCGTCTACGCGGTGTGGGAACCGCTGCTCGCGTGGGGTGTGATCCTCTGCCTGCTGCAGGTGTGCCAACGGCGCTTTCATGGGCTCGCTCCGTTCGGGCAACGGCTCGCGCGGCGCGCGTTCGCGATCTATGTCGTTCATCCACCGGTGGTCGTTGGCGTCGCGCTGGCCTGGCGCCTCGTGGCGGCACCCGCGCTGCTCAAGTTAGCGGTCAGTGGCAGTGTCGCCTGCGTGCTCTGCTATCTGCTGGCGGGCGCGCTGTTGCGCGTGCCCGGCCTCAACCGCGTGCTTTAGCCGCGGGCTTTGAGCGCGCGTGCCGCGAAGGCCCATATCATCCGCGTCGCATCGGGTCCGGTCGGATCGCTGTAGGCCTGGCCGGCGACGCCGCCGCTCCATGCATGCGCCAGTCCGTCGATCTCGCACAGTGTGACGGCGATGCGCGCGCCAATCCGAAAATCGGTGACCTGCGCCGCGCGCCGTTGACCACGCTTCACGGTACGCGCGGCGACGGCCTTGGCCCCGGAGGCATCGGCCCACCACTGCGCCGCCGCGCGACCGTTGGCCGGTGCGACTACGCCATCGGCGCTCCCCTGGATCACGAGCAGCGGTGGCAGCGCGGAGCCGGTCGGCAAGGCTTGGAGCTTGCCGCGCCCCTGCATCGCGCGCAACGCGGTCGCCGCCGATTGCGCCGTGCCGGGCGCGACACCCGAGTGCATCGCGATGGCGGCGAAACGATCCGGGTAGCGCGCACCCAGCAACGCCGCCAGGCTCGCGCCGGCCGACAGGCCCGCGACGACGACGTCCTTCGGGTCCGCACCGTGCAGCGCGCAAGCCTGTTCGATCGCGGCGACGATCAGTGCCGCCTCGGCCACGGCACGGCCGGAGCGCATCTCGAACCAGTTCCAGCAGCCCTGCGGGTTTGCCAGCCGCTCCTGCTCGGGGCACAGCACGATGAAGCCCTCGCGCACCGCGAGCGTGTGGATGCGCGCGCTGCGCGCGATCGCTGCGGCGTCCTGGTGGCAGCCGTGCAGCAACACGAACAGCGGCCGCAGCGTGCCCTTGCGCGCACCCGGCGGCTTGAAGATCCGGTAGCGGCGTGCGCTGCCGGCATGCACGGCGACGCCGCTGGTCCAGCGCGTCGACGGCACGGCGGTGCGCGATCGAGCGCGAGGCCTGGGACGCTTCTTGGCCGCGGCCTTCACGCCCGCCCGCGCGACCCGCGTCAACGTGCGCAGCGTGCGTCGAAATGACGCGCCGAACGGCGCGCGGCGTGCCACCCGTCAGATCTTCAGCAGGATCGCGGCGACGGCCAATGCGGCAGGCACGGCCTGCACGAAGAGGATCTTGATGCCCACGCTCATCGCGCCATAGAGCCCGGCGACGATGACGCAACCGAGGAAGAACAGCTGCACCGACTGCCCGGCCGCGCCCATGCTCAGGCCCCAGATCAGGCCGGCGGCGAGGAAGCCGTTGTACAGGCCCTGGTTGGCGGCCAGCACTTTGGAGGCGGCCGCGAATTCGGCGGTGCTGCCGAACACCTTGCGGCCGAGGGGCTTGTCCCACAGGAACATCTCGAGCACAACGATGTAGAGATGGATCAGCACGACCAGGCCCACGAGCACATTGGCAATCATCGGGTCAACCTTTCAGCGTGAGGGAACGCGATTCTAGGGGCCGGTATGCTCACGCGTTGCATTCCGTGGACTCAACCGATGCCCGATCCGAGCGATGCGCCGTCGCCTTACCTCGCCGGCTATCCCGACGAGACGCAGGCGCAGGTGCGCGCGCTGCTCGCCAGCGGCGAGCTCGGCGAGCGCCTGCAGCGCCGCTATCCGGAGCCGCACGAGGTGCGCACCGACGGCGCGCTGTACGACTACACGCTGGCGCTGAAGAATCGATTCATGCGCAACGCCGTGCCGCTGAGCAAGGTGGTCTACGACAACCGCCTGCATGTGATCCAGAACGCACTCGGCACGCACACCACGGTGGCGCGCGTGCAGGGCAACAAGCTCAAGGCGAAGCGCGAGATTCGCGTCGCAGGGATGTTTCGCAGCGCGCCGGCCGAGTTCCTGAAGATGATCGTGGTGCACGAGCTTGCGCACCTGAAGGAGCGCGCGCACGACAGGGCCTTCTACGCCTTGTGCCAGCACATGGAGCCCGACTACCACCAGCTCGAGTTCGACTTGCGGCTCTACCTGATCGCGCAGGAAGTCAAACCAGCGAGCTGAGTTCGGCCGCCACGTTCGCGCGCGCCGCCGCCTCCCACGCCGCATGCAATTCGGGCGTGCGGTAGATCGCGACGCGATCCAGAAACGAGCGCAGCACCGCGGCGCGACCGGTTCGAAAGCGTGCCGCGGCGACCCACGCGTATTCGGCACGCACGCCGGCACTGTAGGCCGCGTACTGCGCCGGAGACTGCCCGAGCACCGAGAGGTCGAGATCGAGGAACAGCCACGCATCGGCATCGTCCGCGTCGGCCTGATGGTGTCGCGTCGCGAGCACCAGCGCGGCGACGCGCTCGACGGCGTCGGTCGACCAGCCGATTGTCGTCAGCTCGGTGCGCGCGAGTTCGGCCGAGCGCGGCTCGTTGTCGTCGCGGTGCGGGTCGTAGATGGCGTCGTGGAACCAGATCGCCGCGTCGATGAACCGTGGCTCGCGCGCCAGCCGCTGCCAGTGCGCGAGCCAGCGGTGCAGCGCCTCGATGTGGCCGAGCGCGTGGTAGTACCGCTCCGGCGCGCCATACATCGCGGTGAGCCGGGCGCGCAATTCGGCGGGCAGGTCGGGCGAGGTGGAGTCGGGCATCACCAATCCTCATTCACCGCGAGCGCCATCTGCCGGCCGGCCGCGCGGCGAGCGGCGAGCCAGGCGGTCAGCGTGCCGGCGATCATCACCGCGAGGCACAACGCGCCGAGGCGAGCCCACGGCAGCAGCAGGTCCATGGTCCAGTGAAAGCTCTGCGGGTTCACGACCTTGACCAGCACCACGCTCACCGCGAGGCCCAGCAGCAGCCCGAGCAAGGCACCCGCGGCCGTCCAGACCGCACCCTCCGCGGCGACCACGCGCAGCACCTGCGCGCGCGTCAGGCCGAGGTGCGCGAGCAGGCCGAACTCCTTGCGCCGTGCCAGCACCTGCGCCGAGAAGCTCGCGGCGATGCCGAACAAGCCGATCGCGATCGCGACCGCCTGCAGCCAGTAGGTCACCGCGAAGCTGCGGTCGAAAATGCGCAGCGAGGTCGTGCGGATCTCGCCCACCGAGGCGAACTCGAGCAGCGCGCCGTCCAGACCGAGTTCGCTCGCGAGCGCGCGCAGGCGCTGCTGCACCGCGAGCGCGTCCGCGCCTGGTTGCAGCCACAGCGCAAGGTCGTTGACCCGCACGTCGCCCGTGATGCGCTGGTAGTCGGTCGCGGGCATCGCGATCGCGCCGTGTTGCCGCGCGTAGTCGCGCCAGACGCCGCGCACGAACACCGTTGTGCTGCCACCCGCGCCGATCGGCAGCACGAGCTGCGTGCCGGGCGACGCGCCGTACAGGCTCACCATTGCCTCGCTGACGAACACGCCGAGCGCATCCGTCGGCACCGGCACGAGCTCGCCGACCAGTGGCAGCGCCTTCGCCGGGTCGTCGATGGCGCGCGCGATCAGCACGACCGCCGGCCGCGCCGGATCGAGCTGCACGCTCGTGACGCGCTGCGCCGCGAGGCGCTCGACGCCGGGCAGGGCCGTGGCACGCTGCGGCAGTGCGGCGGGCAGCGTGACGACGTCGCCCGCGACCAGCGACGAACCGGCGCGCGCATACAGATCGGCCGGCAGCACGGTGTCCAGCCACTGCGTCACCGAATCGCGAAAGCTCGCGACCATCACGGTCAGCGCGACCGCCAGGCTCAGGCTCGCGACCACGCCCGCGACCGCGATCGTCGCGGTGTGGCGCTGGTGGCGTGCACGCTCGACCGCCAGCAGCGCGAGTGCGTTCGACGGCGGCGCGATGCCGGCGAGCAGCCCGCCGACGGCGCTTGGCACGCAGGCGATGCCGCCGAGCATCAGGCAGGCGACCGAGACGTAGGCGGCGAGCGGGATCTCGGCGATCGGCGGCGCGAGCGCGAGCAACACGCCGGCCACCAGCAGCGCCGGCCCGAACCAGCCAGGCATCGCGCCCGCGTTGCCGGCGCTCAAGCCCTTCAGGGCCTGTGCCGGTGCGAGCGCCTGCGCCGCGCGCGCCGGCAACCAGCCGCCAACGACCGCGGCAACGACGCCGAGCGCGCCCTAGACCAGCGCCGAGCCCGCATCGAACTGCAGGCGCGGCGCGCC
>JBDUAG010000162.1:0-7664 GCA_040004785.1 Burkholderiales bacterium
TTCGACGGCGCGAGCGCCACCTTCGGCAACGTCGCGGTGCAGGCGTCGTCGAGCGATGTGCAAAGCGTGGCGGCCTATGCCAGCACGGACAGTGCGCACAGCGGACGCACGGTGTTCGTCGCGATCAATCGGTCGACGTCGCCGAAGCAGACACTGTTCACCGGCCTGACCGTCTCCGGCACGGCTCACCTGTATCGAATCGGCGCGTCGTCCGCGGCCGGACAGAGCCCGGTCAAGCCAGTCAGTGCCGGCGCGCAGGCGGTGTCGGGGTCGTCGTTAAGCGTGTCCCTGCCGGCGCTGAGCGTGACGACGATAGATATCGACTGACGCGAGCAGGAAGGCATAGGTGCCGACGCATGGTCACGCCCCCTGCGACTTGGTCGTCGCGGGCGGGGATCAGTCGGCCAGTGCCTCGTTCATGAAAAACCCCGACTGGCGGCGGTGGGGAACTCCTCGGGTGTCTCGTTCGCCCATCCTTTTGCTCCACGCAGCCGGTATTTTTTGCACCTAAGGGGGGCCGAGCGCCTCGGCAAGCTCCTCGAGCGTGAAGGGCTTTAGGAGGAAGGCGGGAAATGGGTCCAACGCCGCCGGATGGAGGTCTACTCGGCCTGTCGTGAACACGACGCGCAAATCGCTCCGGAGTTGCCGCGCTTCTGCAGCCAGTACGTCGCCCTGCATCCCGGGCAGTCGTATGTCCACGACGAGCGCATCAAGATGGGCGACGACGCCGAGGACGTCGAGTGCTTCTTCAGCCGTTCCAACTGCCGTCACCTCATGACCGAAAAGTGACATGAGGCGCGCTGTGACCGCGCGAGCGTCGGGATCGTCTTCGACGTAGAGGATGTACACCGTCCCAGGAGTTCAGTTCAAAACCTGATAGTAGGTCAAGTCGGCGCGCGTGGTGCAGGCCGCAATCCTCGCGACCTTGACCTTTTGTGTCATCGTGTTCGTGGCGACGCTCGTGTCCACGGAGTCGTGGCGCAAGAAGTAGGGCGGGAGTTAGAACCACGACGATCTGGCGCCGATCCGCAACGGCGACGATGGAGCGGTCATGACACTCAACATCGCGGCCACCACACGGCATGCCGACTTTCTCACGGTAGTCGCCGCGAAGACGATACGAGCGTCCAGAAGATTGTTCCTGTGGTCAAGAAGGGATGGTGTGCGCTTGTCGCATATTCAGGCATCGGCAAATACAGGCCGTTGGATGTCGGCCAGTGGTTGGCCGACAATCACGGCCCGGTAACATGAGCGAGTCTCTATCTGCCTTTCTAGAGCGCCTGCGCTCGGCAGATCGATGGCATCCCCGCATTCCGTCCGAAGCGCGGTGGTTGACGATATGCGTCGTAGGATTTGAAGGTCGCAATCCCCTTGTTTTCGGCTCCGGCAGCGCCCGAATCGCACGCGTCGAAATGGATGAGCTAGCCGCTTCATCGCTGCGCGCTGCACCTGCCGTTTTCGCAGTTGACCTTGAGCGATTCCTCGCCGCCGTCGCCTCCGCACCGAACCGCGTACCGCTCGAAGCCGGGCTCAGCAAGTGTCAGCCGCGCGATCGGCACCATGCAGCCAAAGAAGACTGCGGCGTGCTCGGACTCGCGGATCCATCTGCCGGATTCCGGGACTGGTTGAGGCGGCCGATAGATGGCAAGCATGGGGACAGGCTGTCCCAACGTAGCCGGAGCGTCCATTCGAGCGGGAAGCGCCGGCGCAGCCGCGACCTGCTGGGGCATCGGCAAGAATGCGATGTTGCTGTCGAGCACTCTGTAGCCGCGGCCGATGACGCAGTTGTTCATCACGAGGTTCATCGTTGGTTCCCTCATGTTGGATTCGAGGGTCCGAGTTACTCCCGAGGCAGGCGCTTGCCGCCTGATCTTCATACCCGCTCGAATGGGGTGCGCACAGGACAAAGCTCCCGGCGAACGCGCTCGCCTGTCGGCGCCTTGAAAACCACGGGGTGGTGATAAGAGGTTGGCCCCAGTGCGGGGCCTCTATGATGTCGGTCTCGCACCGCGGTGCGCGCGACGCACTCGGGAGACCGCGTGAAGCACCTTCACCATCGCGACAATGAGCACGACGCGCCACGCGTGGCCCCCGAAGCCATGCCGCGTGTCGATCACGAAGTGCCCGTGTATCCGCCCGTCGTGCCCACCCGACTCTGGAAGGGCATCGCCGTCGGCTTGTCGATCACCGCCGTCGTCGCGTTTGGCGTCTTCGCCGTTTGGCTTCGCTAACTGGGCGGCACCTCAACAAGCGGGCAGCCCTTGACCGCCGTCGAAGAGTGGCTGCGGCCCGTGGTCCCGGACGTGGTCGGCGCCTGCAACCTCTTCCGGCGGCTCGTCGGTGATCGCCGCGAAGCTCAACAGATCGGGCTCATCCTTGCCCGTCCAGCGCGACCACGGGCACCCTTCATTCGAGCTGCGCAGCGCGGTCTTGCGCGCTCGCGCTTTCGCAACCGATCTTCTCCCGGCCGTACAGCAAGCCGAGATTTCTGCAGCGGCAGTTGGTATCAGCGCCGCGATCCCTCGGTCATGCCGCGCCTAAGGTGCCCGATCGGACGGGCCGATCGATCTATTCCAGAGCCGCCCAACGGTGTATCGTGACAGCATGCACGGCCCCGTGGATGGGCACACTTCTTTCGCTGAATCGCAGGACGTGGAACCGATGCACTGCTCAGCCTGCAACTCCGAGAACCCAACAGGCGCGCGCTTTTGCGGCCAATGCGGCAGTGCGCTTGAGATGCAGTGCCCGGCTTGCCACGTTCTGATAGCGCCGGCCTCGCGCTACTGCAGCGCCTGCGGGTTCGCGCTGACCAGCGCACCGGCAACTTCCAATCCACCAGTTGCCGCGCCGAACGAGCAAACCGGCGAGCGGCGCCACGCCACGATCGCATTCTCCGATCTGTCGGGCTACACCAGACTCAATGAGTGCCTCGATCCCGAGGAAGTCGAGGCGCTGATGGAGCGCATCAAGCGCGAGGCCCTGGCCATCGTCGAGCGCCATGGCGGCATCGTCAACCAGTTCGTGGGGGACGAGGTCATGGCGCTCTACGGTGTGCCGCTGGCGCGGCGCGGCGACCCTGCCCGGGCCGTGCGTGGCGCATTGGAATTGCACGCAGTCGTGCGGGCCCTCGGCGCCGAGGTCGTACCGCGCATCGGCTGTGCGCTCGGCATGCACACTGGCGTCAGCACGGGCCTGGTCGTGGTGCGACGCAGCGACGCGCGGGCTGGACAGTTCACGGTCACGGGCGACACGGTGAATACCGCGGCGCGCTTGCGCGCACTTGCTGCCGACGATGAGGTGGTGGTCGGCGCCGACACTTGGCGCGAGGTCTCCACGCTGTTCGGGGCCGAACCCGGCGCCGCGGTCAACGTCAAGGGCAAGATGCAGCCGGTCGTGCCGTACCGCATTCGCGGCGAGCTCGGTCAGGCGGAGCCGGGCCGGCTTTTCGTCGGACGCACCGAGGAGTTGCAGCAGTTCGACACCCTGCTCGGCAGCTGCCGCGCGCTGAGGCGCGGCCGCCTGATCCTCGTTCGCGGCGATCCCGGCATCGGCAAAACGCGTCTGCTCGGCGAGTTCGAGGCGCGCGCGGCAGCGCTCGATTTCGCCTGCCACCGTGCGGCCGTGCTCGACTTCGGCGCTGAGACCGGCCGCGACGCGGTGCGGAGCCTGGTGCGGGGCTTGTTGGGTCTGGGGCCGGATGCGGGTGAAATGGAACGCCGCGCCGCCGCCGAGTGCGCCTGCGCCGACACGATGACCGCGGCCGAGAACGAGATGTTCGTCTGCGAGTTGCTCGACGTCGACCCTCCGCCCGCGCAACGCCCGATCTACGCCGCACTGTCGCGCGAGGCGCGGGTGCGCGGAGTGGGTGATACCTTGTGCGACCTTGTGCGTCACGCTAGCGCGCGCCGTCCTTTGCTGCTGCTGGTCGAAGATGTGCACTGGGCCGACGTCTGGACGCTTGAGCGGCTTACCGCCGTCGGTGCGCTGACGCAAGCGCAGCCGCTGTTGTTGGTGGTGTCGACACGCTTCGAAGGCGACCCGAGTGCGGGCCCATGGCGCAGCGCGCTGCACGGCGTGCCGACGACCAGCATCGACCTCGTTCCGCTCTCGGCTGAAGAAGCCGAACGCATGGCAGGGACCTTCTCTGGCATGGCCTCGGGCCTGGTGCGCGAGTGTGTTCAGCGCGCTGCCGGCAACCCGCTGTTCCTGGAGCAATTGCTGCTCAATGCCGAGGAAGCGGGGCTGGAGAACCTGCCCGGCACGATCCAGTCGCTGGTGCATGCACGGCTGGATCGCCTCGATACAGCCGACAAGCAGGCGGTGCAAGCTGCGGCCGTGCTCGGACAGCGCTTTTCGCTCGACGCGCTGCGCCACCTGGTCGAGGCTCCGGCCTACGACGGTACGGCCCTGATCGCGCATTTCCTCGTGCGCCGTGAAGGCAACGGGTTCTTGTTCTGCCACGCGCTGATTCGCAACGGCGTTTACGAATCCGCACTGCGCACACGTCGCCGGCAACTGCATGCCCGCGCGGCCGGGTGGTACGAGAAGGACGACCCCGTTCTTGCCGCCGAGCATTTCGAGCGCGCCGAGGACAAACGCGCGCCGGCAGCCTACCTGACGGCGACCGAATTCGAGGCGCAACAGTTCCACTACATGCGCGCGCTCGCGCTCGCCGAACGCGGTCTGATGCTTGGTGCCGACAGCGACGCGCGCGGCGCGCTGCTGATGGCACGCGCGGCGCTGCTGCTCGAGGTGGGCCGTGTACCGGAGAGCATCGATGCCTACCGCGCAGCTATCGACGGTGCCGCCACGCCGGCAGACCGCTCGCGTGCGCTGATCGGCATGGCGTCGGGCATGCGCGTCAACGATCGCGTCGACGAGGGCCTGGCCGCGCTGGCCGAGGCGCAGCCGCTGGCCGAGAAGGAAGGGCTGGCGCTGGAGCTGGCGCGCCTGCATCACCTGCGCGGCAATCTGTACTTCCCGCTCGGCCGCATCGATGAATGCCTCAGCGAGCACCAAGCCTCGCTGGCCTACGCACGCACGGCGGGCTCGGTCGAAGCCGAAGCCACCGCGTTGGGGGGCCTGGGTGACGCCTACTACCTGCAGGGGCGCATGCGCTCGGCACATGAACAGTTTGCACGCTGTGTGGCGCTGGCGCGCGAGCACGGCCTTGCCAAGCTCGAAGTCACGGTGCTGCACATGGTCGGCTGGAGCGCGGAATACTTGTTGATGACGCGCAGCGCGGTGGAGATCGGCTTGCAGGGCGTCGCGCTGGCCGCGCGCTTGTCCGACCCGCGCGCCGCCATGCTGTCGCACGCGTTGGTTGCCGATATTGCGACCAGGGCCCTGGGCGATCTCCAGCTATCGGCTGGGCACGTCGTGAGGACGCGCGAGCTGGCCGAGAAGCTGGGCGCCGGACGATTCGTTGCACAGGCGTTCGCGATCGAGGCCTCGATGGCACTGCTACGGGGCGACAAGGAACGCGCAAGCCTTCTCGTTCTGGAGGGGCTGGCCAACCTTGGCGAGGCTGGGCAACGTCACATTGGCGCGACCCTGCATGGACTGCTTGCACGCGCAACCGACAGCGCCTCGAATCGATCAGAGGCCTTGCGCAATGGTGAGGCGTTGCTCGACGCAGGCACACCCAGCCACAACCACCTGCATTTTGCGGAAAGCGCCATGGCGGCACTTCTCGAGCAGGGCGATTGGTCCGGTGCGGAACGCCAATGCGACCGGCTCGAGTGCTATTGCGCAGGTGAACCGCTGCCGTGGTCCGAGTTCGTCATCTCCCGCGGCAGAGCGTTCGCGCGCCTCGGGCGCGGCGAGCGATGTGACACGCTGCGGGAAACTTTGGAAAGCTTGCGCGAATCGGCTGTAAGCGCAGAACTCAATATGGCGCTTCCCGCGCTCGACGCGGCCATCGCCGCTGGTCCCTGGGGCTGAGCGGCCCAACGGCATGGTCGAGCCGCTTCGAGGCGCGCGAGAAACGTATCCTGAAAATCGATCGTCTCTCGCTTGGCGGGATGGGTCTGGCGGGGGTCCGTCGCGAGCGGACTGTGACAGATCTTGAACTGACGCGACAGTGGACTCTCGCAAGTCTGAGTTGCACCGATGAAGCGAACCGTGATATGAGAGGCTCGCGGCGACGAAGCCACGCGCCCATCGGGATGTAGCTGATGTCCATCGCCCAGACGTGGTTCGAGCGCGTGATCGCCAGCGTGCGCAGCAGGTACGGCCAGATCGTGTGGTCCGGCAGGGTTGCGCCGGCGGAGTGCCAGTGGAACGACCCACCGGTAGTACCAGATCCCGTGACGGCTTCGTTGGAGGTAGTCGGGCAGGTGCATGTAAGACTCGTTTGGACCACTTGGATGGACCACTTCGACACCAACGCACGCCGAAAAAAAAGCCTCGTGTGCGACTTGAAGTACTGGAGTTGCACTGAGCCTAAACCGTCCCCTTGCACTTCGATCCCCCCAAGCGGCACAAATCGGGCCACTTGGCGGCATCCACGCGGTCGGGAGAAACCATCGAATTGCACCTTGTCTGTTTTGTGTCTCACAGATTGCACTTCGTCAGACCGCAAAAGCCAGTCAACTGAGACCATGCAATTCAGGCGGTCCGCAGTGGCCTGGCCGACCGCTGTACACCGCATGGCTGCCACTTGTCGGCGTCTGTTGGAGGATCGAGATCGACCCTGAGCCGACATCCGTTGCCCTGAACTCGGCGCCCCGAAGCGGCCGTTCAGGTTTGTATCGTCACGGGCGGCGGTTGCGCGGCCTTGGCTGGATCCGGAACGGGCACCCGGCGCGCTGGCCCGCTGCCACTTGCCTGGGCGCGCACGGGCTGCGCCAACCGCCCGCTGCGGCGCACTCCACGTCCAGATGTGGCGTCGCACCTCCGCTCAAGCCTTCACTTCTACCACCTGTTCAAAGCCGCCAAAGGTCATGCGCTTGCCGTCGAAGGGCATAGGCGGATTGCCGGGTGCCGACGGGTCCATGCGCGGGTCTTCCATCATGTTCTTGATGGCAGCGTCGCGCGTGGTTACCGTTTCCTCGGCCGTAGCCTGGACCGCGCGGCGGAAATCGGTGACTTTGCCATCGGGGACGTCGTCGCCCCAACCCTCGATCACACGGATCGCGCCCAGCTCGATGAATAGCTGGTCGAAATGACGCGCGTGCTCGATGAACTTCTGTTTCTTGCCAGTCGGAACTGGAATCACGAAACCGTCGATGTAGGACATGACTTAACTCCTGTTGGGTTGACCGTTCGGCGCACCCACCTGAGGCCGCCTCGCATGTTGTCGACGAATGGGAGGAAGGCGATTCGACATGATCTGCCCGTTCCGCCAATGAGGACGTCAAGGCAAGGCTGAGCCAGGTGCTGGCGAGTTGGTGAAGTCGTACTTTCGCGGGTCCCGCAAAGGGTACTGGGCACCGGCCGAATTGCACCCGCGGGGTCAACGGATGGAAACGCCGCAACGGCTTCGGCTGGCATTGCAAAAGAAGGAGTTTGCGCGCCGCGCTTGAGCACTTGCTGCACTGCCGAGCTCGAGCGACGATCGGTGGCACGGTTTCAAGGTCTTCAGCTGCAGTCGCCTCCACGCCGTCTCGCCTCGAGTCCCCCCGCCGATGCCCCGATGCCGACGACAGCGATCGAATGGCCGA
>JBDUAG010000163.1:0-7657 GCA_040004785.1 Burkholderiales bacterium
GCAAGCCGGTGATGGAAGGCAAGGGCTGCCTGTTCCAGAAGTTCGCCGGCATCGATGTGTTCGACATCGAGCTCGCCGAGCGCGACCCCGACAAGCTCGTCGACATCATCGCCGCGCTCGAGCCGACGCTGGGCGGCGTCAACCTCGAGGACATCAAGGCGCCCGAGTGCTTCTACATCGAGAAGAAGCTGCGCGAGCGCATGAAGATCCCGGTCTTCCACGACGACCAGCACGGCACCGCGATCATCTCGTCGGCGGCGCTGCTGAACGGGCTGGAGCTCGTCGGCAAGGAGATCGGCGAGGTCAAGGTCGCCGTCTCCGGCGCGGGCGCTGCATCGATCGCGTGTCTGGACCTGATGATCGAACTCGGTGTGAAGCGCGAGAACGTGTTCGTCTGCGACTCCAAAGGCGTGATCCACGACCGGCGCGAGGACGTGCTCGACGCCTCGAAGCGGCGCTACGTGCAGAAGACCCCGGCGCGCACGCTCGCCGACGTGATGCGAGGCGCCGACGTGATGCTCGGCTGCTCGGCCGCCGGCGCCGTCACCGCCGACATGGTGAAGTCCATGGCCGACAAGCCGATCATCCTCGCGCTCGCCAACCCGGAGCCCGAAATCAGGCCGGAACTCGCGAAGCAGGTGCGGCCCGATTGCATCATCGCCACCGGCCGGTCGGACTACCCGAACCAGGTCAACAACGTGCTGTGCTTCCCATACATCTTTCGCGGCGCGCTCGACAGCGGCGCCACCAGCATCACCGAGGCGATGAAGGTGGCCTGCGTGCGCGAGATCGCCGACCTGGCCAAGGCCGAGATCAGCGCCGAGGTGGCGTCGGCCTATGCCGGCCGCGAGCTGCGCTTCGGCGCCGACTACCTGATCCCGACGCCGTTCGACTCACGCCTGATTTTGCGCATTGCGCCGGCTGTGGCCGCAGCAGCGGCAGCGTCCGGCGTGGCCACGCGGCCGATTCAGGACATGGAGGCCTACCGCCAGTCGCTGACGCGCTTCGTCACGCACACCGGCATGTTCATGCGGCCGGTGTTTGGCGCCGCGCGCGCCAATCCGCAGCGTGTTGCGTATGCCGAAGGCGAGGACGAGCGCGTGCTGCGCGCGGTGCAGATCGCGCTCGACGAGAAGCTCGTCAAGCCGATCCTGATCGGCCGACCGGCGGTGATCGCGGCGCGCGTCGAGCGTGCCGGGCTGCGCATGCAGGCCGGGCGCGATTTCGAGGTCGTGAACCCGGAGGACGACGCCCGCTTCCGGCAGTACTGGGAAACCTACCACCGCCTCAATGCACGCGACGGCGTCACGCCCGAAATGGCGAAAGCGGTGGTGCGGCGCTCGAACACGACCATCGCTGCGCTGATGGTGCACCTCGGTGACGCCGAAGGCATGCTGTGCGGGCTGGTCGGGCGCTTCGAGAACCACCTCGACCACATCGAGGAGGTGATCGGCAAGCGCGACGGCGCGCACGTCTATGCCGCGCTGAACGCACTGATGCTGCCCAAACACACGCTGTTCATCACCGACGCCTACGTCAACGAGGACCCGAGCGCAGAGCAGCTGGCCGACATCGCGGCGATGGCGGTCGAGGTGGTGCGCCATTTCGGGCTGCCGCCGCGGGTGGCCTTCCTGTCGCACTCCGCCTATGGCAGCAGCAAGCGGCCGGCGGCGCTGAAGATGCGCGCGGCGCGCGACCTGTTCGTCAAGCGCATGCCCGATGTGCCAGCCGACGGCGAGATGCATGGCGACCTCGCGCTCGACGAAACACTGCGCGAATCGGCGATGCCCGACTCCACGCTCACCGGCAGCGCGAACGTGCTGGTGCTGCCCAACCTCGACGCCGCCAACATCCTCTACAACGTGCTGAAGATGACGGGTGGCCAGGGCGTCACGGTCGGCCCGATCCTGCTCGGCGTGAACGCGCCGGCGCACATCCTGACGCCGGCCGCGACGGTGCGCCGCGTCGTCAACATGACGGCGCTGGCGGTGGCACACGCCAATGCGTTGAAGCAGCGCGCACGCTGACTTTCCAAGGCGTCCGCGGCGTCGCCTTCAAACGCTGCAACAAGCAGGAGTCATCCCATGAAGATGCTATTGACGGTCTCGATCCCGCATGAGCCTTTCAACGCGCTCGTCAAGAAGGGCAAGGCGGGCGAGGTTCTTGCGCACATCCTCGAGACGATCAAGCCCGAAGCCGCCTACTTCACGGAGCAAGACGGAAAACGCGGCGGCGTGTTCGTCGTCGACGTGAAAAGCCCGTCGGATGTGCCCGCATTCGCAGAGCCCTTCTTTCTCAGCTTCCAGGCCGACTGCAATTTCCGCATCCTGATGAGCCCGGAAGATCTGCAGAAGGCCGGCCTGGAGGCCATCGGCAAGAAGTGGGGGTGAGATCCTTCAGCCGAGGCGCGCGAGGAAGGCGCCCAGGTGCTGCGCAAACAGCGCCGGCTGCTCCGCCACGCTCAAGTGCGAGGCCTCGTCAAGCACGACGAGTTGCGAGCCCTTGATGCGCTCGGCCATCGCCTGCGACATGCTCACCGGCGCGCCGACGTCGAGCGCGCCGGCGATGATCAGCGTCGGGCAGGTCACGGTATTCAGGCGATCCAGCCAGTTCACACCGCCGACCGCCTGGCAGCACGCGGCGTAGCCCACCGGATCGCAACGCAGCACCGTGCCGCGCGCCACAGCGACGGCCTCCGGCTGTGACGCCCGGAACGCGGCGCTGAAGTAGCGCTCGAGCACCGAATCGACGATCGCGGCCAAGCCACCGGTCTGCACCGCGGTCACGCGCTGGGCGAACACCGCCGCGGCCGCCTCGGGGTACTTGGAACTCGTGTTCGCCAGCACCACCGCCTTGACGAGCTCCGGGTAGCGCACGGCCAAGCCCTGCGCGACCATGCCGCCCATCGACAGCCCGACCCACACGACCGGGCCGCGGCCCCATTCGCGGATCAGGCGCGCGGCGTCATCCACCAGATCGTCCATCGTGTAGGGGCCGGCCGGCACGGCCGAGCCGCCGTGGCCGCGGTGGTCGTAGCGCAGCACCGAGTGCGCACCGGCCAGATGCGCGGCGAGCTCGTCCCACATGTGCAGGTCGAGGCCGAGCGCGTGGCTCAGCACGATCGGCACACCGGCCGCGGTCGCGCCCTGCACGGCCACCTTCAGCTGCGGCTGGCTGAAGGTGTGATGGGTCGCGACGCGCGACGCGGCCGAGAGCGGCTGCGGTGCGGGCAGGAGGCCTTCCTCGCGCAGCGCGTCCATCGTCAGCTTGAAGGCGGTGTTCGCCGCGGGCACGCCACAGTAGATCGCACCCTGCATCAGCGTCTCCTTGATCATGCCGAGCGGCACACCACCCCGGATCGCGGCCTTGCAGTGCAGCTCGAACTCCTCCCAGCGCGCCAGGCCCATCGTCATGCCGAGCACGAGCAGGCGGCGCGTCGTGTGGTCGAGACCGGGGCGGCCCCAGATGTCGTGCCAGGCGTAGCGCGTGATCAGGCTCTGGAACTCGGCGTTGAACTCGGTCGCGTTGTTCAGCGACTTGTCCACCCACGCATCGCCGAGCACGGCACGGCGGTTCTTCACGCCACGGTCGAAGTCGTCTTGCTGATTCGTCGTCATGAGATGGCCTGGTTGATGATGTCCCACTGCGGTTGCGCCAGCGCGCTGGCGCGGCGCGCAACGGCGTCGGCGTCGAACACGGCACGAAGCGCATCCGGCTGAACCTTGTCGCGCAGCACGGCATCGCTCGCCACAGCCGCAAGCGCCACGTCGAGCAGGTGGCGCTGCTCGGCCACGGTCTGGCGCGAGCACGCTTCGAGCAGCGCGTGCGCGCGCGATTTGCCGATGTGCGTGGCGAGCAGCATCGCGACGCCCTCGGCGAACACCAGCCCTTGCAGGGCGTCGATGTTGCGGCGCATGCGCGCGGTATCGACAGTCAGGCCGGCCGCCGCGTCGGCGAGCGCGTGGACCGCACCGTGTGCCGACATGAACAGCCCCGGCCACTCGGCCAGTTCGGCCTGCCAGTTGCCGAGGCCACGCTCGTGCTCTTGCGGCATCGTGGCGAGCAGCGCGGCCACGCGGTGTGGCGTGCGCATCGCCGCGGCCAGCGCGATCATCGAGGCCACCGGGTTGCGCTTGTGCGGCATCGCCGACGAGCCGCCACGGCCGCCGCCGCTGGGCTCGGCCACCTCGCCGACCTCGGCCTGCGCGAGCAGCGAGATGTCCTTCGCGATCTTGCCGAGCGTGCCACACAGCACGCCGACCTCGCAGCCGAGCGCGACCCACTCGTCGCGCTGCGTGTGCCAGTTGCCGGGCGCGAGGCCCAGTTGCAGATCGGCCGCCATGCGCCGCGCCACTGCCGGGCCCTTCTCGCCCATCACCGACAAGGTGCCGACCGCGCCGCCGAGCTGCACCTTCAGCGCGTGCTGCGCCGCCGCGGCCAGACGTTGCCGGCAGCGAACCAGCGGCGCAGCCCAGCTCACCAGCTTGAAGGCGACGCTGATCACGAGCGCCGGTTGCAGCAGCGTGCGGCCGAGCATCGGCGCCTCACCATCGCGTTGCGCGAGCGCGCTCACGGCCTTGATCAGATCGGCCAGCCGTGCATCGATCAGCGCCAGCGCGCGCTGGGTGGCGAGCACCATCGCGGTGTCGATGACGTCCTGGCTGGTGCTGCCCCAGTGGACGCAGCCGGCGGCCTCGGCATCGCCCTTCGCGACCTCGGCAGTGAGCTGCTTGACGAGCGGGATCGCCAGCGTGCCCGCGACCGAGCTCGCCGCGATGATCGGCGCGAGTTCGAAACGTTCGACCCGACATGCCTGCTCGATCAGCGGTGCCACGCGTGCCGGGATCACACCTTCGGCGGCCTGCGCGCGCGCCAGCGCGGCCTCGAAGTCAAGCATGCCCTGAACGATGGCGGCGTCACTGAACACCGCGCCGATCTCGGGCGTGGCGAGAAACTGCTCGAAGATCAGCGCGCTCATCGCCTCAGGCGGGCACGCCGGTCATGCGGCCCGCCTTGCGATCGAGCAGCGCCTGCAGATTGCCCAGCGACGCCAGATGCGTGTAGATGAGCCCGAGCATGCCGTTGCGATGCAGCTCGGCCACCTGCGCATCGGGCAGCGCCAGCAGCTTGGGCTCGTCGACCGCGAGAAAGCCGTCGAGCGCGAGCGGCGTCTCGCCCGGCAACGTGGCGGTGACGGTCATGTCGCGCAACAGATCGAGCTCGACCAGTCGCGCGCAGAAAGCGAGTGCGCGTTCGGCCTCGAAGTCGTAGCGTTTCAGAAAGTCGATGGCCTCGATCAGCCGCTTCGCCGGCTGGCCATCGGCCTCGTAGAGCGGCTCGCCCTCGGTCTCGGAGAAGCCGCGCCACCACGCGTCGATCAGCACGGCCTGGGTCTTGGCTTCGTCCACCTGCGTGGTCCAGAACGGGTAGCGGCGAACGTAGGCCGGCACGTAGCGGGCATCCCACGCCGAGCCGTCGGCGGCCGCCACGAACAGGTTCTCGCCTTCGGCCACGCCCAACATCACGATCGGATGAACCTGCGCCTTGCCCTCGACCTGGCTGCGCACGAACACGATCGTGTACTCGCGCGCCGCATGGGTGAACTCGGCGGCCGCCAGAAAGCTCGCCTGCATCCGGCTGGCCACCGCATGGTCGACCAGCGGCAACAGCTTCAGGCTGCGGTGTTTGACGGACTCCAGCACCGTCGGGTCGCGGTACAGCGCATAGTCACTCAAGCAACTTCTCCAACGTGGGGTTCTTCGATGCGGCTCGCCAGCACCTTGTCGACGCGCTTGCCGTCGAGATCGACGACCTCGAAACGCCAATGATCCCACTCGACCGAATCGGCGGTGTCCGGCAGCCGGCCGAGCAGCAACATGATCATGCCGGCGAGCGTGTTGTAGCGGCCGCGGTCTTCCTCGGGCAGCTCCTTCAGCGCGAGCCGGTCCTTCAGTTCGGGCACCGGGATCAGGCCGTCGAACAGCCAGCTGCCATCGGTGCGCTGCACGGCCCACGAGCCTTCGTCCGTCGGCGTCGAGAACTCGCCGGTGATGGCTTCGAGCACGTCGCGCACGGTGATCATGCCCTGCACCTCGCCGTACTCGTCGACGACGAACACGAGCTGCGCGCTCGACGCCCGAAACTGCTCCAGCAGCTCCATGCCCGAGAGCGTCTCGGGCACGAACACCGGCGACTGCAGCCCCTCGGAGAGCGACAGCGGCCCACCTTTCATCAGTTGCTGCAGCAGCGTCTGCGCCGAGATGATGCCGACGACGTCGTCCAGCCCGCCGCGGCACACCGGGTAGCGCGAGTGCTCTTCGTCGCCGATGACGTTGAGCACATCCTCGGGCGAGCCGGCGACGTCGAGCCAGACGATCTCGGCACGCGGAATCATCATCGAGCCGACTTGCCGGTCGTCGAGGCGGAACACGTTGCGCACCATCTGGTGCTCCTGCGCCTCGATCACGCCGGCATCCAGGCCTTCCTCGAGGCTCGCGGCAATCTCTTCTTCCGTCACGCTGCGGTCGGGCGCGCCGCGCACGCCGAGCAGGCGCAGCGTGCCCTCGGTGCACCACGAGAGCAGCTTGACGAACGGCCGTGTGATGACCGAGAGCCACTCCATCGGCCGCGCCACCAGCCGCGCGACCGACTCGGGGTACATCAGGCCGAAGCGTTTCGGCACCAGCTCGCCGAAGATGATCGTCAGGAAAGTGATGACGATGACGACCATCGCCGTGGCGGAAATCTCCGCCGGCCGCTGCTCGATGTGAAACGTGTCGTGGATCCAGCGCGCGAACGGCGCCGAGAACGCCGCGTCGCCGACGATGCCGTTGAGCACGCCGATCGACGTGATCCCGACCTGCACCACCGAGAGGAACTTGGTCGGGTTGTCGTGCAGCTTGAGCGCGGCACGCGCGCCCGCGTCACCGGTTTCGACCATCACCTGCAATCGTGCCTTGCGGCTCGCCGTCAACGCCATCTCGGACATCGCAAACAGCGCGTTCAACAGGATCAGGAAGAACAGAAGGGCAACGTCCATGCAGCGCGCGCGGCAATACGGGATGGGCAGGTTAGCAGAATCCATGCCCCCGCCCTGTAGGATCGATCCATGAACTACCTGATCGGCGATGTGCAAGGCTGCTGCGATGCCCTCGACCGGTTGCTGGCGAAAATCGACTTCTCGCCTTCGCGCGACCGCATCTTCGTGCTCGGCGACCTCGTCAACCGCGGCCCGAAGTCGCTCGAAACGCTGCGCCGGCTGCGCGGCTTTGGCACTTCGGCGACCTGCCTGCTCGGCAACCACGACCTGAACCTGCTCGCGGTCGCGCAGGGCGTGCGCCAGCCGCACCGCGGCGACACGATCGTCGAGATCCTCGACGCACCCGACCGCGGCGAATGGCTGGCCTGGCTGCGCCAGCGCCGCATGGCGGTGTCCGAGGACGGCTGGCTGATGGTGCACGCCGGCGTGGTGCCGCAGTGGGACGCGGCACAGACGCTTGCGCTCGCTGCCGAGGTCGAGACGCTGCTGCGCGGCGACGGCCTGGCCGACTTCCTGCCGCAGATGTACGGCGACCAGCCCGCGCGCTGGGACGACGCGCTGAGCGGCGCGCCGCGCTGGCGCTTCGTCATCAACGCGCTGACGCGCATCCGCTTCGTC
>JBDUAG010000164.1:0-7656 GCA_040004785.1 Burkholderiales bacterium
GCCTGGCCAGCGCGCTCGCCGCGCCGCGGCACCGCGCGCTGCTGCTGCTCGACCTGTACGGCATGATCCTCGTGATCGCTGCGGTCGTGATGTCGTTGACCTTCGTGCGCGCATTCGACGTGGCCGCGCCGTGGCGCGACAACCGTTTCGCGCTGGTCGGCACCTCGGCAATCCTCGCGGTGATGGCGGCGTTCTGCTTCCAGGCCGCGGCGCGGCTGTGGGGCCGCTTCAACTTCGAATCGATCCTGACCTGGGTCGAGATGGTCGGCAGCTACCAGACCTCGCGCATCGGCACGGGCAACAACTTCAGCAGCCGCATGAACACCGAGAACGACGTGGTGCGCACCGAGGCGATGACCTTGCGCGTATGGCGCGCGCGCATCGAATCGGTGGTGTTCGGCAAGGACGACGCGCGCCAGGTCACCGCGATGTTCTCGACCGAACAGGAAGCGCTCGCGCTGAGCGCCGACCTCACCACGTTCGCGCGCAGCCAGAGCGTCCTGGTTGCGCCGTTCAGCAACGAAGACCAGGCGCGCATCAACGCCCTGAACGCCGGCGAGCGCGCGATCGCGCCGGCGAACGACGCGGGTGCGGCCGCGCAGGTGCAGCACCACCTGCACGCGGCCGCGGCGATCGCGTCGGTGGGCGGCGTGAGTTCGGGGCAATACACCGTGCCGATGAACAGCAAGCGATTCTGCAGCGCCTGCGGCACCGAGATCGCCGGCGGCGCGCGCTTCTGCTCGAACTGCGCGGCGCCGGTGGCGCGGGGGTAGCGCGCCGAGCAGCGCCGCGCGCTGCACGGTCACCACGTGCCCCGCGGTCGCGCGGCTCAGCGTCATTGACGCGCAACTCGGTCCGCGACGATCATGTGCGAACTCCACGCTCGACGCCATGGCCGAACTTCACGCCCTGCTATTGACCGACATCGTCGACAGCACGCGGCTCACCGAGGAGCTCGGCGATGCACGAATGGCCGAGCTGTGGACCGCGCACGACCGCATCGCGCGTGACCTGCTGCCGCTCTGGCGCGGCCGTGAGATCGACAAGACCGACGGCATGCTGCTGCTGTTCGACGCGCTCGGCGACGCCCTCGGCTACGCACTGGCCTACCACCGGGCGCTGGCCGGCGCCCAGTTGCCGATCCGGGCACGCGCCGGCATTCACGTCGGCCTCGTCACGCTGCGCCCGAATCCGCCCGACGACGTGGCCCGCGGCGCCAAGCCGATCGAGGTCGACGGCCTGGCGCTGCCCATCGCCGCCCGCGTCATGTCGGTCGCGCTCGGCGCCCAGACATTGCTGAGCGCCGATGCGCGTTTCGCGCTCGGCGCCGTGCCGCAGCGTGTCGTGTCGCACGGCCACTGGCGCCTGCAGGGCGTCGCCGACCCGGTCGAGCTGTTCGAGGCCGGGAACGCCGACGCAGCGTTCGTCGCCCCACCGGACGGCCCCAAGGTCTACCGCGTCGTGCGACAGGGCGAGCTGTGGCAGCCGGTGCGCGAGGTCCGACACAGCGTGCCGGCTGAACGCGACAGCTTCGTCGGGCGGCAGGAGTCGCTGCAATTGCTCGCGAAGAAGTTCGAAGACGGTGCGCGCCTGGTCTCGGTTCTCGGCATCGGTGGCACCGGCAAGACCCGGCTGGCGACGCGCTTCGCGTGGAGCAGGCTCGGCGACTATCCGGGCGGCGTGTGGTTCTGCGACCTGTCGCAAGCGCGCAGCGTCGATGGCATCCACTTTGCGGTGGCGCAAGGCCTCGACGTGCCGCTGGGTCAGACCGATCCGGTCGTGCAACTCGCCCACGCCATTGCCGGCCGGGGCGAATGCCTGGTGATCCTCGACAACTTCGAGCAGGTCGCGCGGCATGCGGAGGAGACGCTCGGGCGATGGTTGGAGCGGGCGCCGCAAGCGAAGTTCATCGTCACGACGCGCGAGGTGCTGGGGATCGTCGGCGAGGCAACGTTCGCGCTCGACCCCCTGCCGATCCGCGACGCGGCAGCGCTGTTCGTGCGTCGGGCACAGGCGGCCAAGAGCGGCTTTCAAACGAGCGCCGATGACGACGCGGCGATCGGCCAGCTCGTCAGGGTTCTCGACGGTCTGCCGCTGGCGATCGAGCTGGCCGCGGCGCGGGTGCGCGCGATGCCGCCGCGCACCATGCTCGCGCGCATGCACGAGCGCTTCGACGTGCTGCTGTCGCGCGCCGGCCGCCGCGACCGGCAGGCGACGCTGCGCGCCGCGTTCGACTGGTCGTGGGAGCTGCTGAGCGAGGCCGAGCGCGTCGCGCTGGCGCAGCTCTCGGTCTTTCGCGGCGGCTTCACGCACGAATCGTCCGCGGCCGTGCTCGACGTGTCGAGCCTGTCGCCGGCGTCGCGGGCCGTCGATCTGGTTGACTGGCTCGTCGACAAGAGCTTCGTGCGCCAGATCGACGACGCGCGCTTCGACCTGCTGGAAAGCGTGCGCGAGTACGCCGCCGAACACCTGCGCACCGAAGGGCGGTTCGCCGGCAGCGGCCACGCGGCGTTCGTGGCGGCCGAGCTGCGCCACGGCACCTATTTTTCGGCGCTCGGGCCGCGGCGCGCGACCGAGCACTCGTGCGTCGAACTCGACAACCTCGTGGCGGCCTGCCGGCGCGCCGTGGCGCGCGGCGACGGCACGACCGCCGCCGATGCGCTCACGAGCGCCTGGGGCGCCATCGAGCTGCAAGGGCCGTTTCGGCTCGGCGTCGAACTGGCCGAAGCGGTGAGCGCGCTGGCCGGGCTGAGTGCCGAGTCCGAGTTGAAGGTGGGCTGGGTCAGCGGCGCGGCGTGTCAACTCGTCGGCAAGTCGACCGAGGCGACGCGCCACCTACAGCAGGCAGTGGCGCGTGCCCGTGCGCTCGGCGATCGGCTGCTCGAGGCGCGCGCGCTGCACGTGCTCGCGCCACGGCAGGCGCAGCGCGGTCAGATCGCCGAAGCGGCGGCGTCGTTCGAATCCGCACTGGAGTCGTTTCGCGCGCTCGGCGAGCGAGGCCATGAATGCGCCGTGCTCAACGGCCTGGGCGGGTTCTGCGAATCGCTCGGGCGGATGGACGATGCCCAGCGTCACTACGAGGCCGGGCTGCAGCTGGCGCGCGAGGCCGGCGAGCGGCGCTGGGAGGGCGGCGCAGCCGGCAACCTGGCCCAGTTCCATGCCAACCTCGGTCAGCCCTCCAAGGCACGGCCGCTCTATGCCCAGGCGGTGCAAATCGCGCAGGAGCTCGGCGATCGCCAATGGCAGGCCAATGCGCGCTGCAACCTCGGCCTGATGCACTTCACCGAAGGCCGCCTCGGCGACGCCCAGACCGAACTCGAGGCCTCACTCGCGGCCGCGCGCGACATGGGCTACGCGCAGCTGCTGTCGATCGTTCAGTGCAATCTCGGCCTGGTCGCCGAGGCGCGGGGCGCCGTCGACCAGGCGCGCGCATACCACGAGGCGGCCGTCGCCTTGGCGCGCGAGCTCGGCGACCGGCGCGGCGAGGGCCAGTTCCTGACCTACCTCGGCGTTCTCGATGCGCGCCAAGCGCGCTTTGACAGCGCGCGCGCCCACCTCGCGACCGGCGAGGCACTGCTGCGATCGGTGTCGGACCGGGTCAGCCTGGGCATCCTGCTGTGCGCCCGCGCCGAGACCGAACACCGCGGCGGCGCGCCCGACGCAGCCGATGCGGCGCTGGCGCAGGCCGACGCGCTGGCCCGCGAAATCACCGGCATCGATCCGGAATCGGAATTCGGGCAGGCGCTGGATCGCACCCGTGACCTCGTCGGTGCCGTTGCGTGACCCGGCTCGACCTCAGGGCGAGGTGCAGGTCACCGTTTCGACCGCCAGCGGGGTGAGCGTGGACCGGTTGACGATGGTCGGGTCGCAGGTCCAGATCTTGGTCGGCGCCGAATTGGCGCTGAACTTGATCGTGTAGGACCAGGAGGCGTCCGGGGTCGATGAGGTGTTGTTGAAGCACCAGGCGTAGACGGTCGGGTCGCCGGTTGCGGGCGCCGACGCGGGGCCCGGCAGGTTCGTCTTGAAGACGACGCCGTCGCTGGTGAACGAATACGTGTTCTGGTTGAACTTCCAGCGCACCCCGCCGCCGTTCGGGTTGACGTGCCCGGTGCCGGGGTTGACCTTGATCGTGCCCGTGGTGGCACCGAGGTTCAGCGGGTCGATCGTCACCTGGGTCTCGGGGCCGGTGCAGAGCGATGTCATCGGCCCCGCTGCGCCGCGGGCCATGCCACTTCCGGCATCGCTGTTGCCCATGGCGCAGGCGGCCAGCAAACTGGCGCCAGCGAGGCCACCGCTCAGAATCCACGTCAGCTTTCTCATGTGCATTCCCTCCATCGCGACAGCCCACCGCGCGGCTCGGGGCGAGCCACGCCGCTGCAGGCGCGGCGATCATGCCCAGCCACCCGGCGCCTGTCGACCCCCACGGGTGACGCCGCATCCTTCAATGGAGGGACTCGCGTCGCATCACTTCTTCTCCACATGGCCGCCGAACTGCCTCCGCATCGCCGACAGGATCTTGTTCTGAAAGTCGGCCTCGCCACGTGAACTGAAGCGCGCATACAGCGCTGCCGTCAGCACCGGCGCGGGCACGGCCTCGTCGATCGCGGCCTGGATCGTCCAGCGGCCCTCGCCTGAATCGGACACGTGGCCCTCGAACGCCGCGAGCTGCGGGTCGGCGATCAGCGCGTTCGCCGTCAGGTCGAGCAACCACGAACTGACGACGCTTCCGCGGCGCCAGACCTCGGTGATGTCCTCGAGCTTCATGTCGTACTGGTAATGCTCGGGCACACGCATCGGCGCGGTCTCGGCATCGTGCGCGTGGCTCGCTTTGCCGACGTTCGCGCCGCGCAAGATCGACAAGCCCTCGGCGAAGGCCGCCATCATTCCGTACTCGATGCCGTTGTGCACCATCTTCACGAAGTGGCCCGCGCCGCTGGCGCCGCAGTGCAGGTAGCCGAGTTCGGCGGTGCCCTGGCCGGCCGCGCGGCCGGGTGTGCGCTCGATCTCGCCGATGCCGGGCGCGAGCGTGACGAAGATCGGGCCGAGTCGCTTCACGGCCCCGGCATCGCCGCCGATCATCATGCAGTAGCCGCGCTCCAGCCCCCATACGCCGCCGCTGGTGCCGACGTCCACATAGTGCAGCTGAAGGCTGGCCAGCTCACTCCCGCGGCGAATGTCGTCGACGTAGTACGAGTTGCCGCCATCGATCACCGTGTCGCCCGGCTCCAGCAGCGGGACCAGATCGGCCAGCGTGGCATCGACGACCGCGGCCGGCACCATCAGCCAGACGGCGCGCGGCTTCGCGAGCTGCTTGACGAACGCGGCGAGCGAATCGGCGCCGGTCGCACCCTCCTTCACCATGGCCTGCACCGCCGCGGGTGCGTGGTCGAACACCACGCAGTCGTGGCCGCCCTTCATCAGGCGCCGAACCATGTTCGCCCCCATGCGGCCGAGGCCGATCATTCCGAGTTGCATGTGTTGCTCCGAGTCCTGGTGGGTGCATCGTATGCTGCGTGGATCGACCACTCGAATTCATCATGGCAATCACCCCCGAAGACATCACGCGCGCGGCCGCGCGCATCGCGCCGCACGTGCGCCACACGCCGTTGTGGAAGCTGCCGAGCAGCGCGCTGGGCCTGCCCGCCGGTGCGCCGGCGTTCGAGGTCCTGTTGAAGCTGGAGCATCTGCAGCGCTCGGGCACGTTCAAGGCGCGCGGCATGTTCAACCGCCTGCTCTCGAACACGATACCGGCCGCGGGCGTGATCGCAGCTTCGGGCGGCAACGCCGGCATCGCGACGGCGCTGGCCGCGCAGAGCCTGGGTGTGCCCGCGGAGATCTTCGTGTACGGCGGCACCCCGCTCGCCAAGCGCGAGCGCCTCGCGACCCTGCGCGCACGCGTCGTCGTCGCCGGCGATTCGTATGCCGACGCGCTTGCCGCCTGCGAGGCGCGCCAGCGCGAGACCGGCGCATTGATGACGCACGCCTACGACCAGGCCGAGGTCGTCGCCGGCGCCGGCACGCTCGCGCGCGAGATCGAACTCGAAGCCGCCGAAGCCGGGCCACCCGATGCGGTGCTGGTGAGCGTCGGCGGTGGCGGCCTGATCGGCGGCATCGCGGCCTGGTTCGCGGGCCGCAGCCGCGTGATCGGGCTCGAGCCCGAACTCGCGCCGACCCTGCACAGCGCGCGCGCCGCGGGCGAGCCGGTGGATGTGTCGGTCGGCGGCATCGCCGCCGATTCGCTCGGCGCCCGCCGCATCGGCGCGATCGCCTGGGAGATCGCGCAACGCCATGTCGCCGACGCGGTGCTGCTGAGCGACGACGCGATCCGCACCGCGCAGCGCTTCATGTGGCGCGAGTTCAAGCTCGCGGTCGAGCCCGCCGCGGCGCTGCCGCTCGCGGCGCTGCAATCGGGTGCGGTCCGGCCCGCGGCGGGCGAGCGCGTGTGCCTGATCGTCTGCGGGGCAAACTTCGATCCCGCCGCGTTGGCGGGCACTGCGACCGAATGAACCTCTTGATCCTGGGTGGCGGCGTCTTCCTCGGCGCGACTGCACTGCACGCCGCACTGGCGCGCGGCCACCGCGTGACGGTGTTCAACCGTGGCCGTTCGCGCAGCGCCTGGCCGGATGGCGTCGAGCAGCTGATCGGCGACCGCAGCAGCGATCTGTCGGCGCTCGCGAACCGCCGTTGGGATGCCGTCATCGACACCTGCGGCTACACGCCCGCCGACGTGCAACGCAGCGCCGAGGCATTGCGCGATAGCGGCCGCTACCTGTTCGTCTCCAGCATCTCGGCCTACGCGACGACGAACCAGGTGCCGATCCGCGAAACCGACCCGCTCGCCACGAGCGAGGGCATCGCGCGCGACGACCGCAGCGTGTCGCACTACGGTGCGCAGAAGGCCGCGTGCGAGGCCGAGGTGCTGCGCGTGTTCGGCGAACGCGCATTGATCGTGCGGCCGGGGCTGATCGTCGGGCCGGGCGACCCGACCGGCCGCTTCAGCCACTGGCCCTGGCGCAGGCTCGACGGTGGCGCGATGCTGCTGCCGGACGCGCCGCTCGGCACGCCGCTGCAGTTCATCGACGTGCGTGATCTGGGCGAGTGGATGATCGCGCTCGTCGAGCAGCAGGCCAGCGGCGCGTTCAATGCCACCGGGCCGGTGCATGCGGCGTGCGACTGGAGTGCGCTCGTCAGCGCCTGCGCCGCGGAGGCGAGCGCGCGCGGCGTGACGCCGGCCTGCGCGGTGCCGGTCGGCGAAGCCTTCCTGATCGGGCGCGGCGTGCGTCCGTGGAGCGAACTGCCGCTGTGGCTGCCCTCGACGGACGCTGCCTACCGCGGCTTCATGCGCGTCTCGGTCGAGCGCGCGATCGCGAACGGCCTGCGCACACGGCCGCTGCGCGAGACCGCAGCCGCGGTGATGGACGAAGGCGTGCCGCCGCCGGATGACCCGCGGCGCGCCGGCAAGCTCACGCGCGAACGCGAGGCCGAGCTGCGGGCGGAATGGGCCGAGACTGATCCAGCCAACCGAACCAACGGAGAAGCGCCATGAGCGACCAATCATGACCATCACCCTCAACAAGGAAGCGCGCGCCACTGCCGTCACGTCGATCGAGCGCTACTTCAAGGACGAGCTCGACGAGAAGATCGGCAACATCCGCG
>JBDUAG010000165.1:0-7596 GCA_040004785.1 Burkholderiales bacterium
AGCTGCAGGCGGCGTTCGGCACGACCTTCGTCTACATCACGCACGACCAGTCGGAGGCGCTGGTGCTGTCGGACCAGGTCGCGGTGATGAACGCCGGCCGCTTCGAGCAGCTCGGCTCGCCGCAGTCGCTCTACTACGACCCGCAGACACCGTTCGTCGCCGGCTTCGTCGGTGCGAACAACCGCATCGCGGGCCGCGCCAGCCATGTTGCCGGCGACGCGGTCGAGATCGTCACGGACCAGGGCCTGGTCCTGTTCGCTCGCGGCATCGGCGTGGTGCGCGCGGGCGACGCGGTCGAGGTCTTCGTGCGGCCCGAGGTCGCGCAGATCGCGCGCCAGGCGGGCGATCTGCCGGCCGGGCGGCCGAACTACGCCGCCCATGTCGAGAGCCTGCTGTTCGACGGCGCGAACTCGGCGGTGTTGCTGCGCGAGGCGCTGAGCCAGCTCGAGTTCCGCATCGCGCTGCCTCAGACCGGCCAGTTCAAGGACCTGCGCGAAGGCGAGAAGGTCGCGTTCGGTTTCGATCCGCAGCGCGCCGTGTGTTTCAAGGTGGGCGAATGATGTCTCCAGCCCATCCTCCCCTGTTCGTGTCCCTGGGCATTGCCGCGCTGGTCGCCTGGCGCATCTACGCGCGCGTGCGGCGCATGGTCGGGCGTCAGAAGCTGTCGCGCGTGCGGCCGTGGATCACCGTCGTGCTGTTTCCGGTCCTCCTGGCCGCGCTGCTGCTGGGTTCGCTCGCGCATCCCGGCAGCACGCTGGCACTGGCCGGTGGCGCCGCAGTGGGCATCGGTCTGGGTGTGTATGGCCTGCGGCTGACACGCTTCGAGGCCACGCCCGAGGGCGTGTTCTACACGCCGAACGCACACCTCGGCGTGGCGCTCTCGCTGATCATGGTCGGCCGGATCGCGTACCGGTTCGCACACCTGTACCTCTCGGGCACGATGACCACCAGCGCACCGGACGACTTCGTGCGCAGCCCCCTGACCCTGGTGATCTTCGGTACGCTGGCGGGCTACTACGTCTGCTACGCGATCGGTCTGCTGCGCTGGCGCCACCGCGTCGAATCACGTGCAATCGGCGCCTGACACGCACCGTTCGCGCCTGCTGTTCGGGCTGCTGCTCGCGCCGGCGCTGCTCTGGCTCGTCGGGCTGATCGTGCTGCCGCATGTCGAGCTGGGCGTGCTGTCGCTGCGCGCGCGCATCGCACCGCGCATCTACGAGGGCAGCCTGGCGCAGTACCGCACCTTCTTCGAGGAGCCGCTGTACTGGCACACCTTCGTGCGCACCGCGGTGATGTCGGTGCTCGCGACCGCGTGCACGCTGCTGCTCGCGTTCCCGATCGCGTGGACGATCGCGAAGCTGGCGCGCGGCCACGCGCGTTCGCTGCTGTTCGTGCTGTGCCTGATCCCGTTCTGGGTCAGCGAAACGGTACGCACCCTGGGCTGGATGATCCTGCTGCGCGAATCGGGCGTCGTGCCGGCGCTGCTCGTCTCGATGGGCTTGCAGGCCACGCCGCCCGAGCTGCTGTACCACGACGCGACCATCCTCGTCGGCCTGGTCTACACCTCGCTGCTGTTCATGGTCGTGCCGCTGATCGGCGCGCTCGACACGCTCGACGATTCGCTGATCGAAGCCGCCTACGACCTCGGCGGCAGCGGCTTCGACATCCTGCGCCGCATCATCATCCCGCACGCTGCGCCCGGCATCACGGCCGGCTGCATCGTCGTGTTCATGCTCACGCTGGGCAACTACCTGACGCCGACGCTGCTGGGCGGCAAGAACTCGCTCTGGTTCACCGAACAGATCTACACCCAGTTCATCACGCGCTTCAACTGGGAACAGGGGGCGGCGTTCGGCTTCCTGCTTCTTGTGCTTTCGACCGCGATCGTCTGGCTCGGGCTCAAGCTCGCCGGCCAGAAGTTCGGCGATGTGATGCGACGCACATGATCCCATCGCTCCCCCGCGCCCGCTGGCTGCGCGCTGCGCCGTGGCTCTACGCCGCGGCGTTCTTCGCGTTCCTGTTCCTGCCGCTCGCGGTGGTCGCGCTGTTCGCGTTCAACAACGCGCCCTACCCGGCGCCGCCGTGGCGCGGCTTCACGCTGATGTGGTTCGGCAAGCTCCTCAATGACGCACCGCTGCTGCACAGCCTGTGGACGAGCACGCTGGTGGCCGGCTGGGTGACCGTGCTGTCGGTGGCGGTCGGCACCGTGAATGCGTTCCTGATCGAGCGCGCGCAGTTCCGCGGCAAGGCGGCGCTGTCGCTGCTGATGCTTGCGCCACTCGTGATCCCGGGCGTCATCCTGGGCATCTCGATCCTCGCGTTCGCAAGCCGCATCGCGCAGTTCGCCGATGACGTGTTCGGCTGGGAGCTCGACTTCCTGCGCCCCGGCCTGGCACTGGTTGTGCTGGGCCAGTTCTCGTACATCGTCGCGATTGCGACGCTCACCATCAGCGCACGCCTGAAGCGCTTCGACATCACGCTCGAGGAAGCCGCCTACAACCTCGGTGCGACCCGCGCTGCGGTGCTGCGCACGATCACCTTGCCCTACCTGAAGCCGGCGCTGATCGGCGCGGCGGTGATCTCGTTCCTGATGTCGTTCGAGAACTTCAACACGACCTTGATGCTGGTCGGCTCGGACGCGCCGCTGACGGTGTTGATGTATGGGCGGATGCGCGAAGGCGCGTCTCCGGTATTGAACGCGGTGAGCCTGTTCCTGATGCTGGCGTCGGCGCTGCTGGCCGTGTTGCTGGTGCGGCGCGACAGCAAGTCATAGAACCTGCTCGGGAATGAAGCGGTCGGCTCAAGCGGCAGGCCTCGCCGCCGATATCCGACGATGGACATCCACCTCGACCCGGGCGCCGCCCTGTACGTCCGACTCGCGCTGAGTCTGGCCGTGTGCACCATGGCCGCTCAGCTGGCCCTCGCGTGGGTCGAGCTGATGCCGGGCAACAACCTGCCGGCACGATTGCGTCGGTTGCTCGGCGCCGGCATCAGCCTCGGCACGGCGATCTGGTCGGTGCACGGCATGGCCGCTGGCAGCGGGCCGGGCGCGTCGACCAATGGCGTCGGGGCCGGTGCGGAGCTCTCGATCTGGCTGCTCGCGATGATCGCCGTGATGGCGTCGCTGGGTGGCTCCGACGGTCGAGGCGCACGGCTCTCGCATCGGTTGATGGCCGGATGCGCGCTCGCGGCCAGCGTCGTGGCGCTGCAGGCGCTGGGCATCGTCGCCGGCGATGGCGCACCGCCGCTCATCGAATGGCGGCGCCTCCCGCTGCTCGCCGCCGGCCTCGCCTGCGCGGCAGCCTGCGCGGCGGCCTTCGGTGTGTGCCATGTCTTGCGCCGCCACGGGCGCGTCGGCCGCACACGCGGCCGCATGGGTGCGGGCGCGCTCATCGGCGCGGCGATCGTGCTGAGCCAGCACCTCGTGCTGCGCGCATCGCCGCAGACGCCCGACCCGAGCGGCCTCGGGGCAGCGCTCGCGCTGCTGGCCGCGGTCGGCGTCGTGCTGTTGTCGCGCCAGACCTTGGCGCAGCTGCTTCGCAGCCGATCTGCCCGCGACGCGGACCGGCGCAGACGCGGCGTGCTGTCACCGAACGATCCGCTGACGGGCCTGCCGACGCGGCAGCTGTTCGAAGGCGCGCTGGCGCAGGCCGTGCGCAAGGCCGATGCCGGCCAGCAGCGGCTCGCGCTGCTGCTGATCAACCTCGACGGCTTCAAACCGATCAACCAGACCTTCGGCCACCTCGGCGGCGACCAGGTGCTGCGCGAAGTCGCGGCGCGCCTGCGCGCGCTGGCGATGCCGCACATGGCGGCCCGCATGGGCGGCGACGAATTCCTGATGCTGCTGAACGGCGACCCGCAGCCGCGCGACGCCTCGGCGCTGGCCACCGACGTGATCGCAGCCCTCGGCGCGCCGTACAAGGTGGACGGGCGCGAGGCGACGCTGTCGTGCTCGGTCGGCGTGGCGATGTACCCCGAGCATGGCGCAAGGACCACGATGATCGTGCATGCCCACGCCGCGATGGGCGCGGCCAAGGCCGGCGGCGGCGCCGGCCACGCGCTGTTCGAGCAGCGCATGATCAAGGGCATGCGCGACGACGTCGACCTGTTGCGCGACCTGCGCACTGCGCTCGAGCACCGCCAGCTCGAGCTCTACTACCAGCCGAAGATCCATGCGCCCAGCGGCGAGATCACCGGCGCCGAGGCGCTGCTGCGCTGGCACCATCCACAGCGCGGGATGATCAGCCCGGCGGTCTTCATCCCGATCGCGGAACGGTACGGCCTGATCAACGCGATCGGCCGATGGGTGATCGACGAAGCCTGCCGCCAGACGCAGGCCTGGCGCAACGAAGGCCTGCGCATGCGGGTGGCGATCAACCTGTCGGCGCACCAGCTGCGCCAGCACGATCTGGCCGAGCGGATCGCCGCGGCGCTGCAGCGCCACGAGGTGAACCCGGACCTGATCACCTGCGAGGTCACCGAGTCGTCGGCGATGGATGACACCGAGGTCACGATGCGCGTGCTCGGCCAGCTCGACCGCATCGGTGTGCGCATCTCGATCGACGACTTCGGCACCGGGCACTCCAGCCTCGCGTACCTGCGCAAGCTGCCGGCCGACGAGCTCAAGATCGACCGCAGTTTCGTGATGGACCTCGAGACCAGCGAAGACGCGCGCAAGGTCGCCGTCGCGGTGATCAATCTCGCCAAGGCGCTCAACCTGAAAGTTGTCGCCGAAGGCGTCGAGACCGAAGGCCAGAACCGCATCCTGCGCGAGTTCGGCTGCGATCAGTTGCAAGGCTTCCTGTTCGCCAAGCCGATGTCGGCCAAGGCGCTGGCGCTGTGGGCGATGGACGATGTGGGTCCGCGAGCGATCGGCTTCCGCGAGTCGCTGTTCAAGGCAACCCGACCGGCCGCTACACCTGCATCGACATGATCTCCGAGTACGCCTGGACCATCTTGTTGCGCACCTGCAAGGTCGCCTGAAACCCGATCTGCGCCTTCTGCATCGCGACCATGGTCTGCTCGATGCTCACGGTCGGGTTGTCGAGCTGAACCTCGCGCTGCATCGCGGTCGCGTCATTCTGTGACTTGCTCACGGCACCGAGCGCAGACGACAGCGCCTGCTGGAAGCCCGCACCCTCGACCGCCTTGCTCTTTTGCAGCGGCTGGCCATTGGTGGCCAGGCCTGCGCGAGCGACGGCCTGGGCGAAGTCGAAGGGTTTGAGGGTCACGTTCATCGTGATGCCAATCCTAAGCACCCGGCCCGGCCGCAATGGTGCGAACTGAGGTCCGTTTGACCGCCTGTTCACTGCACCGCGAAAGTCAAGTTCCCGAACAATCGCTTTCAATCAAGGGCTGTCTCGCCATGAGAGATCGCCCGCCCAAGGAACCTGACGACCCATGGACAACGCAGTCGCCATCAACCCCGCCCTCCCCCTTGTCGAACCGGCGGGCTTCGCGGATCGCATGGCCGCCATGCCGATGCGCAGCAAGCTCAGCGCCGCGCTCGGTGTGGCCGCACTGGCCGGCGTGGTGCTGGCGATGACGCTGTGGAGCAGCAAGGGCGACTTCAAGGTGCTCTACGCGAACCTCTCCGACAAGGACGGCGGTGCGATCATCGCCCAGCTCTCGCAGATGAACGTGCCGTACAAGATGAGCGAAGGCGGCGCCGCGATCATGGTGCCGTCGGGCCAGGTGCACGACCTGCGCCTGAAGCTCGCCACCGCCGGCCTGCCCAAGGGCTCGGTCTCGGGCTACGAGCTGATGGACACCGCGCGCTTCGGCCAGACGCAGTTCCAGGAGCGCCTGACCGCACAGCGTGGCCTCGAAGGCGAACTCACCCGCTCGATCACCTCGATGGCCGCGGTGCAGAACGCCCGCGTCCACCTGGCGCTGCCGAACCAGAACGGCTTCTTCCGCGAGCAGCAAAAGCCCAGCGCCTCGGTGATGCTGACGATGCACCCGGGCCGCACGCTCGATCGCGCGCAGGTGGCCGGCATCGTGCACCTCGTCTCCAGCAGCGTGCCCGAGCTGGATCCGAAGGCCGTCAGCGTGCTCGATCAGAGCGGTGCGCTGCTGACCGCCAGCGGCGACGGCCAGCCCTCCGCCGGGCTCGACGCGCAGCAGCTCCAGTACGTGAACCAGATCGAGACCGGCTACAGCAAGCGCATCACCGACCTGCTCGAACCAATCGTCGGGCGCGACAACCTGCGCGCCACCGTGGCCGCCGACATCGATTTCTCGCAGACCGAAGCCACCTCCGAAGAGTTCCGCCCGAACCAGGGCGCGGACGCTCGGATCGCGATCCGCAGCCAGCAGACCTCCGAGCAGAACGCAGCCAACGCGGCCATGGCCAGCGGCGTCCCCGGGGCGGCATCGAACCAGCCGCCGGTCGGTGCAACCGCGCTGCTCACCGGGGCCGCACAACCGCTGCAGGCCGCGCAAGGCGGTGGCGCCGGCGGCAGCAACGGCCGCCGCGACGCCACGACGAACTACGAGATCGACAAGACCGTGCGCGTGACGCGCAACGCCACCGGCAACGTGAAGCGCCTGAACGCCGCCGTCGTCGTGAACAACCGCAGCGTCACCGACGCGAAGGGCAAGACGACGTCGGTCCCGCTGACGACCGACGAGATCGAGAAGCTCAATGTGCTGGTGCGCGAGAGCATCGGCTTCAACAAGGATCGGGGTGACTCCGTCAAGGTCATCAACGCGCCGTTCAAGGTCGATCCGGTCACGATCGTCGAGGTGCCGCTCTGGAAGCAGCCCGAGACGATCGACATGCTGCGCTCGCTGGTCGTGCCGCTCGGCCTGGCGCTGATCGCGATGCTGGTGTTCTTCGGCCTGCTGCGCCCGGCCCTGAAGGTCGCGCTCGCGCCCCGACCGGCGCCGGCACCCGGCGCCGCACTGACGGCGGTGGTGGACGACAGGAACGAGCTGCCGGCACTGCCCGCACCGAAGAGCGTCGAGCATCTCGCCGGCGCACGCGCGCTCGCCAAGGAAAACCCCGCCGCGGTCGCCGGCATCGTGCGTGGCTGGGTCAACGGCGACGCCGTTGCCGCGAAGGGCTGATCGTGGACGACGCCGGCCTCGAAAACGCTGCCATCCTGCTGATGTCGCTGGGTGAGGAAGACGCCGCCGGTGTCTTTAAGCACCTGAGCCCGAAAGAGGTTCAAAAGCTCGGCGAGACGATCGCGAAGATGAAGTCCATCACGCGCGACCGCGTCGATGGCGTGCTTGAACTCTTCAACGACACGGCCGGCCTGCAGAGCACACTGGTCACCGACACCGACGAATACGTCAAGGCCGTGTTGCGCCGGGCGCTCGGCGAGGACAAGGCCAACCTGCTGATCGACCGCATCCTGCAAGGCGGTGACACCGCCGGCATCGAGGCGCTGAAGTGGATGGATCCGCAATCGATCGGCGAGCTGCTGCGCATCGAGCACCCGCAGATCGCCGCCGCGCTGCTGGTGCATCTCGACTCCGACCATGCCGCCGACGTGCTGAAGACTTTCTCGGAACGCCAGCGCAACGAGGTGCTCGTGCGCATCGCCACGCTGGACGGCATCCAGCCCTCGGCGCTGATGGACCTGAACG
>JBDUAG010000166.1:0-7520 GCA_040004785.1 Burkholderiales bacterium
ACATGCTGGACGAGCGCGCCAAAACACTGCTGAAAGCCTTGGTCGAACGCTACATCGCGGATGGCCAACCGGTAGGCTCGCGCACGCTGTCTCGCGCCAGCGGGCTGGAGCTCTCGCCGGCGACGATCCGCAACGTCATGGCCGACCTCGAAGACCTCGGCCTGATCGTCAGTCCGCACACCAGCGCCGGCCGCATTCCGACGGCGCGCGGCTATCGCCTGTTCGTCGACACGATGCTGACGGCCCAGCCGCTCGCGCCGATGTCGCACATCGAGCCGCACCTGCGCCCTGACCAGCCGCAGCGCGTGATCGCGAACGCGGCGCAGCTCCTGTCCAACCTGTCGAGCTTCGTCGGCGTGATCACCGCGCCGCGCAAGGCCAGCGTGTTCCACCACATCGAGTTCATGCGGCTGTCGGAAAAGCGCGTGCTGGTGATCCTGGTCGCGCCGGATGGCGACGTGCAGAACCGGGTCATCTTCACCGCGCAGGATTACACCCAGGCGCAGCTCATCGAAGCGAGCAACTACCTGACCGCACACTACGCCGGCCGCACCATCGAAGAGGTGCGCGAGCGGCTGAAGACCGAGGTCGATGCGCTGCGCAGCGAGATCGCGGCGCTGATGCAGGCCGCGGTACAGGCCGGCAGCGATGCGCAGGCCGAGAGCCAGGAGCAGGTCGTGATCAGCGGCGAGCGCAACCTGCTCACCGTGCAGGATTTTTCCAGCGACATGGGATCGTTGCGCAAGCTGTTCGACATGTTCGAGCAGAAGACCCAGCTGATGCGCCTGCTCGAAGTCAGCAGCCGCGCCGAGGGCGTGCGCATCTACATCGGCGGCGAGAGCATGGTCGTGCCGTTCGAGGAGCTGTCGGTGGTCTCGGCGCCGTATGAAGTCAACGGTCAGGTGGTCGGCACGCTCGGCGTGATCGGGCCGACGCGCATGGCCTACGACCGGATGATCCAGATCGTCGACATCACCTCACGGCTGGTGAGCAATGCGCTGAGCGCAAAGTGACGGAAGGGCACTGCGAAACCCCATGACCGATTCCCTGAAACGGCAGATCGCCAGTGAACTGCGCGCGCGCAATGCGGTGCTCATCGCCCACTACTACGTCGATGGCGACCTGCAAGACCTCGCGCGCGAAACCGGCGGCTGCGTGTCGGACTCGCTCGAAATGGCCCGCTTCGGCCGCGACCATGCGGCGCAAACGCTGGTCGTCGCAGGCGTGCGGTTCATGGGCGAGACGGCCAAGATCCTGTCGCCGACGAAGCGCGTTCTGATGCCGAACCTGGAAGCCACCTGCTCGCTCGACATCGGTTGCCCGCCCGACGAGTTCAAGGCGTTCTGCGATGCCCACCCCGACCGCACCGTGGTCGTCTACGCCAACACCAGCGCCGCCGTGAAGGCGCGGGCCGACTGGATGGTGACGAGCTCGTGCGCCGTGGCCGTCGTGCGCCACCTGCAACGCCTGGGGCAGAAGATCCTGTGGGCACCCGACCGGCATCTGGGCCGCTACATCCAGGACCAGACCGGCGCCGACATGCTGCTCTGGGACGGCGCCTGCATCGTCCACGACGAATTCAAGGGGCTGGAGCTGGAGCTGCTGCGGCGCGAGCACCCGCAAGCGAAGGTGCTGGTGCATCCGGAGTCGCCGGCCAGCGTGGTGGCGCAGGCCGATGTGGTGGGCTCGACCACGCAGTTGCTCAAGGCCGTGGTCGACGGCACGGCACCGATGTACATCGTGGCCACCGACAACGGCATCCTGCACCGCATGCGCCAGCTCGCGCCGGGCAAGACCCTGGTCGAGGCGCCCACCGCCGGCCAGAGCGCCACCTGCAAGAGTTGCGCGCACTGCCCGTGGATGGCGATGAACGAACTGCAAGGCGTACTCGATGCGCTGCGGCACGGCCGCGGCGAGATCGACGTGCCCGAGCCGGTGCGCGGGCAGGCGCTGGGCTGCATCGAACGCATGCTCGACTTCGTGGCCGCGCAACCGGCGGGCGCAGCGCCGACTTCGCAGCAAGGCTTCGTGCAGAACATCGGCGCGGCCTGAATTGATGAACTTCGATCGGGACGAAACGCTGGAGCAGGCGCGCGAGCGCAACATCCTCGACGCGCTGCGCGAAGACATCGGTCGCGGCGATTGGACCGGTCGACTCATCCCGACCGGCCGCCGCGTGCGCGCCACCGTGAAGGTTCGCGAAGATGCCGTGCTCGCTGGCCGCGACTGGTTCGGCGGTTGCATGCACGCGCTCGACGCCGCTGCGCGCATCGCCTGGGCGTTCGACGAGGGCGCCGACATGCCGGCCGACTCGCTCGTCTGCGAGATCGAGGCCGATGCCCGCGCCTTGCTCTCGGTCGAGCGGCCGGCGCTGAACTTCCTGCAGCTGCTCTCCGCCACCGCGACGACCACGCGCGCCCATGTGCGCGCCATCGAGGGCGCGTCGCCGAACCCGCGCGGCTGCGCGGTGCTGGACACGCGCAAGACGCTGCCCGGGCTGCGCCAGGCGCAGAAATACGCGGTGCGCGTCGGCGGCGGGCAGAACCAGCGGCTCGCGTTGTGGCACGGCATCCTGATCAAGGAGAACCACATCGCCGCGGCGGGCGGCGTGTCGGCGGCACTGGCGAATGCCTTCGCATTGAAGTCAGGCGTCGAGATCCAGGTCGAGGTCGAGACGCTGGATCAGTTGCGCGAGGCACTCGCCGCAGGCGCGACCAGCGTGCTGCTCGACAACTTCTCCGAACCTGCGATGCGCGAGGCCGTCTCCATCACCGCCGGTGGCGCGCTGCTCGAAGTCTCGGGCGGGGTCACGCTCGCGCAGCTGCGTGGCATCGCCGCCACCGGTGTCGACCGCATCTCGGTCGGCAAGCTGACGAAGGACGTGCAGGCGGTGGACTACTCGATGCGGGTGACCGGCTTGGTCGACTGATTTTCGCTGCGTGCCGGCCGCGTCAGCACGGTCGGGAAACTCACCGGCAGCGCGTCCGGGAAATCGCGGCTGTAGTGCAGACCCCGGCTCTCGTGCCGCATCAAGGCCGAGCGCACCACGAGCTCGGCACAGTCCACCAGGTTGCGCAGCTCCAGCAGGTCGCGGTTGACGCGGAAGTGGGCGTAGTACTCGCGCGTCTCGCTCTGCAGCAACTCGATGCGGTGCAGCGCGCGCTCCAGCCGGCGCGTGGTGCGCACGATGCCGACGTAGTTCCACATCAACAGGCGCAGCTCGTCCCAGTTGTGCGCGATCACGACCTGCTCGTCAGCGTCTTCGACCTGGCTCTCGTCCCAGTCCGGTAGCACCGGCCCGGCGGCCCGCGGCTCGTGCAGGATGTGTGCGGCGCAGGTGCGGCCCAGCACCACGCATTCGAGCAGCGAGTTGCTGGCGAGCCGGTTCGCGCCGTGCAGCCCGGTGTAGCCGGCTTCGCCCACGGCGTACAAGCCGGGCAGGTCGCAGCGGCCGTCGAGATCGGTCACGATGCCGCCGCAGGTGTAGTGGGCGGCTGGCACCACGGGAATCGGCTGGCGCGCGATGTCGATGCCAAGCTGCCCGCAGCGCGCGTGGATGGTCGGGAAGTGAGTCTTGAGGAAGTCTTCGCCGAGGTGCGTGGCGTCGAGCAGCACGCAGTCCAGGCCGTGCTTCTTCATCTCGAAGTCGATCGCGCGGGCGACGATGTCGCGCGGTGCGAGATCGGCGCGTTCGTCATGTGCGTGCATGAAGCGCGTGCCATCGGGCAGGCACAGCTGAGCGCCTTCGCCGCGCAGCGCCTCGGTGATCAGGAAGCTGCGCTCCTGCGGGTGGTAGAGGCAGGTCGGGTGGAACTGGATGAACTCCATATTCGCGACGCGGCAGCCTGCTCGCCACGCCATGGCGATGCCGTCGCCGGTGGCCGTGTCGGGGTTGGTCGTGTAGCGATAGACCTTGCCGATGCCACCGGTCGCCAGCACCACCGCGCTCGCGGCCAGGGTCTCGACGCGGCCGCGCGCGATGTCGAGCACGTAGACGCCGTGGCAGCGCTGCGCCTCGAGGTGCTTGGGCTGGCGCGAGGTGATCAGGTCCAGGCCAAAAGCCCGCTCGCGCAGCTCGATGTTCGGGTGCGCGGCGGCGCGCGCCAGCAGCGCGTCGTGGATCGCCTTGCCGGTGGCGTCGGCCGCGTGTGCGATGCGCCGCACGCCGTGGCCGCCTTCGCGCGTGAGGTGCAGGCCGAGCGGGCCGCTGGTGTCGTCGGTGAACGGCACGCCCTGTTGCACGAGCCACTCGACCGCGGCAGCGCTGTTCTGCGAGATGAAGCGCGCGGCGTGTTCGTCCACCAGACCGGCGCCCGCGGCTTGGGTATCGCGCACATGGGCGGCGACGCTGTCGTCGGCACCGAGCACACCGACGATGCCGCCCTGCGCCCACGCCGTCGCCCCTTCGTGCAGGCTGCGTTTGGCGAGCACGATCACACGGCGCTCGTCGGCCAGGTGCAACGCCGTGCACAGGCCGGCGAGGCCGGCACCGACAATGACGACGGGAAGATCGCGGGAGGCGGCCTCGCTCACGGCTCAGGCCAACGCGTCGAGTTCGAGGTTGTCGATCAGCCGCGTCGCGCCGAGCCGGGCGGCCGCGACAACGACCAGCGCGTCACCGGCGGCCGGGGCGGCGAGGTCGCTGCGCCGCCGGATCGCCACGTAGTCGGGCCGCCAGCCGCGCGCTGTGAGCGATTGCATCGCCGCGTCTTCGAGCGCGCCGAGATCCCGCCGACCGCCGCGCATCCCGGCCGCGATGCCCATCAGTTCGTGCGACAGCGCCACCGCCTCGGCGCGCTGCGCCGCGTCGAGGTAGCCGTTGCGCGACGACAGCGCGAGGCCGTCTTCGGCGCGGGTCGTCTCGCCCGCGACGATCTCGATCGGCAGCGCCAGCTGCCGCACCATCTGGCGGATCACCATCAGCTGCTGGTAGTCCTTCTTGCCGAACACCGCGAACCGCGGTTGCACGCAATTGAAGAGCTTGAGAACGACGGTGCAGACGCCGGTGAAGAAGCCCGGGCGGAAGTGGCCTTCGAGGATGTCGGCCAGCGCGACAGGCGGCAGCACGGTGTAGCGCTGCGGCTCGGGGTAGAGCTCGGCCTCGTCCGGCGCGAACACGAAGTTGCAGCCGGCGGCGCGCAGCAGGTCGCAATCGTGCTCGAAGGTGCGTGGGTAGGTGTCGAAGTCTTCGTGCGGCGCAAACTGCAAGCGGTTCACGAAGATGCTCGCGACGACCGGCCCACCGGCCTCCTTGGCGCGCTCGATCAGCGAGAGGTGGCCGGCGTGCAGGTTGCCCATCGTCGGCACGAAGGCGGTGCGGGAAGCGCCGGCGAGGGCGTGCCGCAGTTCGGTGATGGTGTGGAGGACGAGCATGGTGGGACGGGTTCAGTACGTGTGAATGGATTCGACGGGAAAGCTGCCGTCCCGGACGGCGGCGGCATAGCGGCGCACGGCGTCCTCGACGCTGCCGGCGCCTTCCATGAAGTTGCGCACGAAACGCGGCAGCTGGCCCTGCGTGATGCCCAGCATGTCGTGCAGCACCAGCACCTGGCCGCCGCAACCCGCGCCGGCACCGATGCCGATCACGGGGATCGGCAAGGCCGCCGTGAGTTCGGCGGCGAGCGCACTCGGCATCAGCTCGAGCACCAGCATCGAAGCGCCGGCCTCGGTGATTTCGCGGGCGTGGCGGCGCAAGGTGTCGGCATCGCCCGCGTCGCGGCCCTGCACGCGGTAGCCGCCGAGCGCATGCACCGATTGTGGCGTCAGGCCCAGGTGCGCACACACCGGGATGCCGCGTTCGACCAGGAAGCGCACGGTATCCACGGTCCAGCCGCCGCCTTCGAGCTTGACCATCTGGGCGCCGCTCTGCATCAGTGTCGCCGCGCTGCGCATCGCCTGATCGGGGGTCGCGTGGTAGCTGCCGAAGGGCAGGTCGCCGATGACCCAGGCATGCGTGTTGCCGCGCGCCACGCACCGCGTGTGGTACGCCATCTCGTCGAGCGAGACGGGCACCGTGCTGTCGTGTCCTTGCAGCACCATGCCGAGCGAGTCGCCGACCAGCAACACGTCGACACCCGCCGCGTCGAGCAGGCGCGCAAAGCTGGCGTCGTAGCAGGTCAGCATCACGATCTTCTCGCCTGCCGCGAGCATGGCGCGGAGGCGGTGCAAGGTCATCGGCTTTCGCGCGGCGCTCACGCCATTGCCTTGAGGCCGAGCCGCTCGAACAGTGCCCGGTCGCGCGCGGCCTGGGGGTTCGACGTGGTGAGCAACCGGTCGCCGTAGAAGATCGAGTTGGCGCCGGCCGCGAAGCACAGCGCCTGCAGCGCTTCGTCCATCTGCTCGCGCCCGGCCGACAGGCGCACCATCGTGTTCGGCATCGTGACGCGCGCGACTGCGATCGTGCGCACGAACTCGAACGGATCGAGCGGCTCGGTGCCGGACAGCGGTGTGCCCGGCACCTGCACGAGGTTGTTGATCGGCACCGACTCGGGATACGGGTCGAGGTTCGCCAGCTGTGCGATCAGCCCGGCGCGCTGGGCGCGGCTCTCGCCCATGCCGACGATGCCGCCGCTGCACACTTTGATGCCGGCCTGGCGCACGTTCGCCAACGTGTCGAGCCGGTCCTGGTATGTGCGTGTGCTGATGATGGTTCCGTAGAACTCGGGTGCGCTGTCGAGGTTGTGGTTGTAGTAGTCCAACCCAGCCTCGTCGAGCGACCGCGCCTGTTCGGCATCGAGCATGCCCAGCGTCATGCAGGTCTCGAGGCCGAGCGCCTTGACCTCGCGAACCATCTCGGTCACGCGCTCCATGTCGCGGGCCTTCGGGCTCCGCCACGCCGCACCCATGCAGAAGCGCGTGGCCCCTTGTGTCTTCGCGGCTTGTGCCGCATCGACCACGTCCTGCAGCGGCATCAGCTTGCTCGCTTCGACGCCGGTCTCGAAGTGCGCCGACTGCGGGCAGTAGCCGCAGTCTTCGGGGCAGCCGCCGGTCTTGATCGACAGCAGCGTCGAGAGTTGCACCGCGTTCGCATTGAAGTGCTCGCGGTGCACTTGTTGGGCGTGGAACAGCAGGTCCATGAAGGGCAGCGCGAACAGCGCTTCGATGGCGGCCACGGGCCAGCGTGCGGGGTCGGCAGCGCCGAGGCGGGTGGCGGCAACGCGCACCGTGGACAAGGGAATCGTCGTGATCGTCGACATGCGGTTCCACGGCTCCAGGATGTGGGGCTGCGATTATGCTGCGTCGCAGCACGGCCGAAGTCCGGTGCAATAATCGCGGCCGTGGGCCGTTAGCTCAGTTGGTTAGAGCAGAGGACTTGACGGGGGCCGCCTAAACGCCATCGGCGCATGGGGGCCTCTTGCGGGTTGCCCAGGGTAAGTTGACTCTGCCCTGACGTAGAACTTCTCAAATTCGGTGAACGCTACCGCGAAAGATCTTCGCCACGCCAACGCCGAGCGAAGCTCCGAAAGGAGAACGTGTAGAGACTCGACGGGAAGGCCGAAAGGCAAGACAGAGTCCAGACC
>JBDUAG010000167.1:0-7517 GCA_040004785.1 Burkholderiales bacterium
GTACATGGAATCGATCCGTCCTTTCTATTGCGTGTATGACCGGCCATGTGCCCACACTCCGGCACCGCGGCCGTGGGGCGTGTCATTGGCGATCTCCAGCGCCGCTGGCCTCGCCCTTGAACATGGTGGCCGCGAGCACAGGGCCGAAGATCGCCTAGAGTCGGACGCTGGCATGTTCAAGGTAGGCCAGGTAGGAGCGGGTCTCCACGCGTTTGGCCTCCAATTCCTGTTCGAGATCGGCCGTGGGCATCCCGATACGTTGCTCGTCTTCGATTCTGACGTTCAGGAATCGCCTGGCCGCTTGAAGCTGCATCAAGCGCTTGCCGTAGCAGCTTCCCGGTAGCGTTGATCGGCTAGCTTGCACGTTTGCTATTGCATCCAACTCTGTCCACTGAGACAGTGACTGGACCAGTCCGTCCATTTGCAAGTCGCTTGGGCACTCGTGCCCAGCTTGCGAGCTGTTGTTGCTCATCGTTGCACCTCCTAGGCTGTATCGCGGCCTCATAGAGTGCGCCCCGATAATCGATCTCAAGCTCGGACAAACTCTCCCAGGCCGCGGCTGGACAGGCCACATCTTTGTAGGCCGGCAGGCAGCTATCGCTGAAAACCATCACCGAGGCAGGAAGGATCCAGGCGCGTGACGGGCCGACAGTTCGAGCACATCGTCAGTGTTGATGTCCCAGGAGGTGGTGTAAGTCTTTCGCTGCGCGGCGAGACGCGGAGGGCGTAGCCCGAAGCGGCTTGCCGCGCAGCGGCGGCCGTCCCGATCGGGGTGGCCATCGTGAGCCCGGATAAGGTTGAGGTGCGATCCATCCACCTTGATCTGAAGGAACACACGATGACCACCGCCACTATGGCACTTGCCGAACTCGCCGAGAAGGGAGCCGACGTCGATGTGCTGCGCCAGATATAAGACAATCATGCAATATGTCATCGCTCGAATTGCAGCACGGACCGATGCCAGCGGCGAGGTGGCCGAAGTCCTCGCGGAGCTGGCTCGCGCCACCCGAACTGAATCAGGCTGCATCAGCTACGACGTCTTCCGGGCCGACTCACAGCCGAGCTTGTTCTACACCGTCGAAGTGTGGAAGGACAAGGCCGCGGCAGACACCCACATGACCACGCCTCATGTCGCCGCGGCCTTTGCGAAGGCAGGCGCGCTGCTGTCCGCAGCGCCCGAGATCGTGCACGTCAAGCAGCTCTGAGGGCACGGGCACGGCGCAGCGGGTGCGCCGCCCGGGGCTTGGCACGAGCCCACAGGGTCAACCGCACCCTCAGTGCCCGACGATCGCGCCCTTCATCGGCCCGAGCACGCCGAGCAACTCGCCCTTCTCGCGCGCGGGAACCTTGAATTTGTCGAGCGACTTGACGAGGTCTTCGACGGGCGCGTCGAATTCTTCGCTGCGGATGTTCATGCCCTCGTGCGCCGTGGCCATGTCACGCCCGGCGTACTTGCACGGACCGCCCGTGCCGGCGCATATCTGGTCGACTAGCATCTTCTTCAGGCGCGGGATGTCGGTGGCGGCGAAGCGCTTGTTGATGCGAGCGTCGCCGGCGACGTTGCCGATGAAGTCGTCGACGACCGCGGTGATAGCGGGCTTGCCGCCGAGGCGGTCGTACAGCGGCGCATCCTGCATCGGCTTCATCGGCATCGCGCAGCCTGCTGCGGTCAGGAATGCGGCACACGCGATCGAGGCCAGCGTCAGTCTCTTGCTCATGGTTCGTTCTCCGTGGGTGTGGGGTGCCTCGTATACGCGGACCACGCCGCAGCGGATGCGCTCCGGTCGCCGATCTCCGGTGCCCCGCAATTGCATTGCACGCAGCACGGTTCTCACACAACCTCGACTGGGTGGCGGGCGTCTGTATGTTGTCATCATCGGCCGGCACCCACGGGAGAGGGCAGGTCGCGGCGCGTCGAGGTGATTCGCGCTCATGCAAAGGGGCTTACCCGCTTGGCTTCACCCAAGTCCTCGGCCAGCGCGGCATGTACCAACGCGCCCAGTTCCTCCCTTCGCGCCACTCCAAGACTGCCACGCCCACCCGCCAAATCGATCTTCGGCTGCCTGATCGTGGATCTTCGTGCGCTGACGAACAGAACTCGGTCGGCAACTGCGCCAACATGCGCAGATGCACGCTGCCTCATATCTTCAGACGTTCAGGCCGGCCGGAATCCGGCACACCGGCCTTTCGCGGGCACGGGCCGGCTGATCATGGCGCGCATCACCCACAGTGCACGAATCACGGGGCCAGTGCCCTACGCCACCGTCGGTGGCAGGCAATTGAAGATTCCGCTGGGGCCATGCCTGGTCGAGCAGGGAGACGACTCTCTGGTCGACATCATCTGGGGCGCGAAGGGCCAGAACTCCGTGGCCCTTCCCGTCACGGAACTCCAGAGCGCCGAGGATTTCGGTCACCTTGTGCTGCTCGACTGACTGCGTATCCATGCAAGAAAGCCCTGAATCCTTCATCGAAGCCGAAGCGGCGGGTCACACCTGGGAACGGCGCTCACCGACCCCCGAGGACAACCACGTCTTGGCGCACACCCACAACTGGCTGAACGCGCTGCCTCACGGCGTCTGTCCGGTTCGCTTGCCAGCGGACTTCCCGCGCATCGCCAACGACCTGGCCCGGCTCTGGCCCGAGACGAGTGCGCTTGACCACTACTTCGAGGAGAAGGAATTCAGTCCTCGCGAGGACCGCCGTGGATTCCCTCCGCTGATCAAGGAGGAACTGCTGGCCATGCACGTCTATTCCCTGCGCAATCGACCAGCATCCTATGAGGAGCGGGCGCCGCACCATATGTCTTTGCTCGACTGAGCCTGTCAGTACGCGACTGGCTGCGAGCAACTACAGACAGGAAAAATGAACGCGCCTCCACGTGGGCAGCGTCCTACCGATCGCATTCACCTTGGCCTGGATCGGCCGATTGACAGGCGTGGCTACGTGACAACCTTATCCGGGAGTAGCCGGTCGTACACCTTCATTTCGACCCCGAAACATTCGCAGCAGCGGTTCTCCAGCGCTTGTCGATCCAGCACCGTGATATGACCGCCGGCATATCGAATTGGGCCAGCCCTTTGCAGCTTGAGCGCACCTTCGGCCCGCGATCTCGGCAGAAGCGCTGCTTTCCATAACGTACTACCCGACTCGTACACAACCTCCCCGAGTGGCATCTCGATGTATTTGCGTTGGGACTGCTCAGCGGGCAGGCGTTCTGTTCCGGCGTCTTGCCATCGCCTGACCGCAAGTTGCATGTTGACACTGCGTGTCAGCCACAGCCGAGCTTGTGGACGCAATTCGTGTGCTGCCGCACAGACGCCAGCGTGCTGGCTGGGCAATGGTTCGCTGTATGTCGAGTGCCCGCGCGCCCCTCGCTTCAAGCAACGCCCTCCTCGGGTCTGAGCAGGCATCTCGGCATCCACGCGAAACGCCGTCTTGCCGCAGTGGCAGCTTCCGGTGATTCTCATGTCAGCGACGTCGCCAGCGCACGCAGCACCTGGCGAGGGTTCTCTTCGATCGGCGACCCGTGCGACACCAGGATGCGGATCAGCGTGTCGATCTCGGACCACTGCAGAAGTTGTGTGCGCAAGGCCTTCGTGTCCTCGATCACCGCCATCTTCACGACCGCGGGAATTTGCGCTTCCTTGCCGGCAAAGCCCGCCAGATGCAGCAGCCAGCCGCCAAAGCCGGCTGCGTCCTGGATGTTGCCGACCACGTCGTTCAGCACGAGCGTCGTGCCTTTCGGCGTGCGAACGACGAGCGCCGCTTCCCGGCCGCGGGTTCCCGGGACGGTCACGAATTGCACGTTCGGATCATCGAACCGCGGTGCCACCGTGTCGACAGGTACCGTTTCCTCAACCTTCGCTCGCGCGCCCTCGGGTGCGACGACCTGGATCTCCGGGTAGCGCTCTTTCCAGGTCTTGGCGTCGAGCCGATGCTTATCGCTGGGCACGACCAGGTAGGCGGGTCGACCGTAGGCTTCGAGCGCGGACATCTCATCCTCGTCGAGCGCGATCGCGCTGAACACCAACAGGCTGGCGTCGACCAAGCGCACCACGGTCATGCGCCGCGGCAGATCCATCAGCGGCATGTGGATCTCGCCCACCACCGTCAGGATGTTCTCATCGATCTGCACTAGCTTGCCATGCGGCAGAACCGTCCACTGTTGAAACGGCTTGGTCATGACATATCTTCCTTTGTGTGCTCACCGTGACGGCGTCAATGCGGCTTCTAGCTGCGCCTTGTTCATGGCCGAGCGCCCCTGCAAACCCCGCAGACGCGCCTCGTTGCGAAGTTGGAGCAGGGTTCGGCCGCCCGGCCCCTTGTGCGAGCGCAGGCCCCCTCGTCTGCCCGCTGACATGTCGTTGGTCGAAGAGGAGCTGGCCTCCACGGACTCGCCGTGTTGCGCCCGCTCCTTGTTAACGATCCGTGCTGCGACCTCCTCGGCCAGGGGTTCAGGATTGCCCCGTTCGAGCAGGCTGTCCTTGATGTGCGCGTATTGGCGCTCCCGCTTGGCGCTCCAAGTTTTTTGAGGCATAACGAATCCTTGTGCTCTTACCCAGTCAAGGCAGCGAACCTTGTTCGAGGGTGGCCACCAAACTGATCTCCGGAACGCTTGCCAGCGCCTTGGACAACGGGCAATCTCGCTTGGCAGACGCGGCGATCTCCTGGAACCTCGCTTCGTCGAGGCCGGGCACGACGGCTTTCAAGCGCAGCGCGATCCGGTCGATCACGAAGCCTTCGCCCTGTGCCGACAGCTGCACGTGGGCCTGCGTCTTGACCGTGGTGGTGGCAAAGCCAGCCTTGTCGCAGGCGAACGAGAACGCCATCGTGAAGCAGGCGGCATGCGCGGCACCCAGGATCTCTTCAGGGTTCGTGCCGCGGCGGTCGTCCCCGAACCGGCTGGCAAAACCGTAGGGGTACTCCATCAGCGCCCCAGACTCGGTGTTGATCTTGCCAAGGCCTTTCTTGCCGGCGCCAGTCCAGAGAACGCTTGCAGACTTCTCGGTCATGGTGACTCCTTTCGTTGCTGATGACGGCGGCTCACTTCGTGTGCAGCCACTTGACCTGCTTGTCGAAATGGCTCAGCTCCAAGGAAGCGTTCCTGAAACTGCGCGCGCGTCGACGGCGCTGACACCGGTCCGGTGCGGATCTTGGTCATGAAACGACCCTGTCCGGGGCTCGGATCATTCTGGAGAGGTTCATGGCGGAACTCCTGGGCAGACGGTGTCTCGGAACGGTTTGTCGGCCAACCCGACGCTGTTCAGCGTAGGCCTGCGTCCCGGCCCTGGGTGACGGATAGAGAGCCACCCGAGCGTAGGAGGAAGGCGCTGATTGCACGGCGACCAGTTGGGCATGCCTACCTTTTGGGACAGACCCAGGACTCGCGGTCGGCCAGGCGACAGGCCAGGGAGCTGCCGATGGCTAGCGGCAGCAATTGGCCGTCAAGACCAGGCCAGCGATTGTGTTCAAGCGTCAAGTCAGAAACACATAGCCGCCCGTCCAGGGGCCAAGGTCAGGTTTTGAGCGCATCGGCGACGAACAGCTGCGCGGCCCCAGCACCGGCACGCGACCCTGAGCTGCCCCTCGACTCATCAGATTGGTGGCGGGAAAGCGGTCGCAGCGGAAACTGCTCGCCTAGCCGCCAGCCGATTGCGTGCTAGGCACAATCCCGCCCATGCGTTCATTCCTCGTCCTAACGTGCGCCGCCCTGGCAGGCCCGCTCATCGCCTGCGCGCAGACCACGAACAACGCTGTCCCGCACCTAGCTTCGCCTGCCGCGTTCGACACGTCGATAGCTAGCGCCATGGCGGAGGTTCGTGCCAACGGCATAGCGGTCGCTGTGATCGACGCCGGTCAAGTGGTCTACGTTCGTGCAATCGGTCGTCGCAACGAGGCCGGTGAACCGCTGCGCGGCGACACGGTGATGGTGGCCGCCTCATTGACCAAGCCAGTCTTTGCCTACCTGGTCATGCAGCTCGCTGATGAAGGACGGATCGATCTCGACGCGCCGATAGAGCGTTACCTGGAGCAGCCGCTGCCGAGCTACGCGACGCAGCAACCGTACCCTGCCTGGAGCGACCTTTCCGGCGATGAGCGATGGCGTGCGATCACGCCGCGCATGCTGCTCAGTCACAGCTCGGGCCTGCCCAACCTGCCCGCGCTCGAACCAGACGGAAAGCTACGCCTCCACTTCGACCCGGGTGCGCGCTTTGCCTATTCGGGAGCCGGCATCAACCTCCTGCAGTTCGTGCTTGAACGCGGGCTCGGAGTGGATGTCGATGCCGAATTGCGCCGCCGTGTCTTCCAACGCTTCGACATGCGCCACACCAGCCTGACGTGGCAGGCAGGCAGCGCCGGCAACCAAGCCGACGGCTACACAGCGCGGGGGGAACTGCGCCTGCATCCGCGCCGACATCGTGCCGCGGCTGCCAGCTCGATGGATACGACCATTGAGGACTACGCTCGCTTCGTCGCGGGCTTGACGCGCGGCGACGGGTTGTCGGTTGCGTTGCGCAGCGCCATGACCACACCGCAAGTTCCAATCACCACCGAGACGGAGTTCCCCACTTTCCAGCCGGAACTACCAGCGGGGCGTCGCCGAGCGGATCTCGCCGCCGGTTTGGGCCTTGTTGTGTTCGACGGTCGGCAAGGACCCGGCTTCTTCAAAGGCGGCCACGAGGACTATGCAGGCAACACCTGGATCTGCGTTGCGCAGTCAGCTCGCTGCGTCGTGCTGCTGTCCAACGACGTCCGCGCCGAGAAGGCGTTCCCTGCCATCGTGGCGGCGATCCTCGGCGAGACCGGCGCGCCGTGGCGCTGGGAATATGGGCACTGAGTACGCGCGCTCGGTTCTTCTCACTGAACCGCCCTGAAGCCGCCACTCGCGGGCACCCGCTCATGGCCGGGACGAACCGCTCGCGATCCTTCAGTCAGCGACAGCTGAGCGCCAGGTTGCGGACGTTGATCTGGCCAAGGACAGGTATCGGTAATAGACCGGTCGGCCGCCTCGACACGTTGGGCAGCGGGACCCGACCCGAAGGCGTCGTCCACCGTCCCGGTTGGAACGGCACAAAGCCGACTCTCAGCGCCCGCGCGGGTCTCGCCATCAATGAAGAACACCGACCTGGTCGCAAGCGGGGCGACATCCAGCAATGTCTCAGCGCGCCACCTGGAAGCTAAAGTAAGCGTGTGTGCATCCGATCCGCTCTGAACGCGAACGCTTCTGGAAGGTCGCCGGCGCTCGGCCAATATCGATGCGTGGTGCCGTGCGATCTGCTCGGGCGACGAGCCATGAACGGTGGCGACGGCGACGCACACTTCGCCGGTGTCAGGTCGAACGCCGCGGCGACGATGACCGGGTCGAGTTCGACGCGTTGACCAATCTCGTGGAACAGCATCATGGCGACGGGCTGTTAACCGTATCAATCTGCACGGAAAGGACAATCACCCCCGCTGTGACGGCTCAGGCCAATGAGATGTCCTGCATCACCGATGGTGAAAAGTCGACGCTGCCT
>JBDUAG010000168.1:0-7459 GCA_040004785.1 Burkholderiales bacterium
TGTCGAGCGAGTCGATGTCGCGCAGGATCTGGCGCGCCTCCTCGAACTGCTCGGCATTGAGCATGCGGCTGCGCATCATGAAACTGACCGCGCGGCGGGTGTCCATCACGTTGCGGCGGATGCGGCCATTCAGATCTTCCTCGCGTGCGATTGCGTTCAGCGCCTCGCCGGCGGCCTGGTCGTTCACCTCCTGCTTCAGCACGCGGGCGCTGACCTTCTCGAGGCTGTCGTAGATGCCTTCGAGTGCGTCGGCGCTGTACTCGGCGTCGGCGTCGTAGAGCTTGAGCAGCACGTCCTTCGCGTCCTCGATCAGCGCCGGGATGCGCCGCGCGCGCAGACGCAGCAGGCGGAACACCGGCAGCTCTTCGCCATGCACCGAGAACAGCACCCCCTGGTAGAGGATGAAGGCAACACGCACGTTGCGCGGTGTCTCGTCGTCGTCGATCAGGAAGTCGGAGCGGATATGCAGCTCGCCGTTGTCTTCCTCGTAGAAGCGGGCGGACTCTTCGAGGTCGTCATCGACGGCATCGGCCGGGATCGTCACCGCGAAATGCTGGGTGATCCAGCTCTTTTCTTCGGCGGTCGGGGCGTCGAGATCGACCCAGACCGGCCGTGCGCGGGCCAGAACCTGGGCCATCGCGTCCAGGCTTTCTATTTCTTCCTGAACGAGCCGGCCATTGGCCAGCGTGAAGACGTTGAGCATGCGGGCACGGAGTTCGGCGGCTGCGTCGGTGCAGCCTTGGATTATTGCACCCGCAACGGGGCGAGTCGGCGCCACTTTGGCACGCTTCCCGGCCTTCGAAACCGGCTTGGTGAAGAACGGTTTCAGGCGCTTGTCACCGGCACGGAAGGTAGGCACACTGGTTCGCAACAGCCCTGCGCTGACCCGCTCATCCAGGCCTTCCTCCTCCTCGCCCCGCTTCCCCCACCCCTGCGAAAGGACGCCCCATGAACTTGACCATCAGCGGCCATCACCTTGATGTGACCCCGGCTCTGAGAGAGTACGTACTAACAAAGCTGGATCGGGTCACGCGCCACTTCGACCAAGTGGTCGACATCAACGTGTTGCTGTCGGTGGAGAAGCTGAAAGAGAAGGAACGCCGGCAAAAGGCCGAAGTCACCCTCCATGTGAAGGGCAAGGACATCTTCGTCGAGCAGTCGAGCGAAGATTTGTACGCCGCGATCGACCAGCTGATGGACAAGCTGGATCGCCAGGTCTGCCGCTACAAGGACAAGGTCCAGGATCACCACCACGCCTCGCCCAAGCGGATCGACACCGCGCCCGTCTGATCCCAACCGCAACATCAACGGAGGCGGCCTGCGGGCCGCTTTTTCGTGTCGGTGGACCCTTACCCGCGACCGAGGGGTCCCGGTTCGTTGCTGCGATGCAGCACCGGATGCACAATCTTGCAGCCGGCGGTGCTGGTGCTTGCCCTTCCCGATGGCACGCACTTCATAATTCACGACCGGATTTTCACCCCCGTGGTCGCCGAGTCGACCCCGAGGCCGAACCCTTGTCTTGTGTGCCACAGATGAATCGCCTCGCTGCCATCCTGCCTGCCAGCAATGTGCTGGTCGATGTCGACGCCACCAGCAAGAAGCGGGCTTTCGAGCACGCCGGGCTGGCGTTCGAGAACCAGCACGCGATCGCGCGTGCGACCGTCACTGACAACCTGTTCGCGCGAGAACGTCTCGGCTCGACCGGCTTGGGCCACGGCGTGGCGATCCCGCACGGCCGCATCAAGGGCCTGAAAAACCCGCTGGCCGCCGTGCTGCGCGTGCAGCAGCCGATTCCGTTCGACGCGCCGGACGACGACCCGGTCGGCCTGCTGATCTTCCTGCTCGTGCCTGAGGCCGCGACGCAGCGGCACCTCGAGATCCTTTCCGAGATCGCCGAGATGCTCTCCGACCGCGAACTGCGCGAACGCCTGAAGACCGAGCCCGACGCCGCCGCGGTGCACCAGCTGATCGCGAATTGGGAACCGCTGAAATCGGTGGCCTGACGGGGTGAAACCTACCGTCATCAGCGCGGAGGCGCTGTTTGAAGAACACCGACCGATCCTGCACTGGGAGTGGATCGCCGGCCATGCCCACCCGGAGCGGCGCTTCGACGAAGCCGCGGTGCGCAACGCGCAATCGGCAGCCGACCTGGTCGGTTATCTGAACTACATCCACCCGTACCGGGTGCAGATCGTCGGTCGCCGCGAAGTCGCCTACCTTAGCACCAGCCCGGAGGTGGCCGAACGGCGCATCTCGCGCATCGTCACGCTGGAGCCGCCGGTGCTGATCGTCGCGGATGGCGAGACGCCGCCCGACAAGCTGGTCGCGATGTGCGACCGCGCCGACATCCCGCTGTTCGCCACCGGCGAATCCGCCGGCCATGTGATCGATGTGGTGCGCAGCTACCTCGGCATGCATTTCGCCGAGCGCACCACGCGCCACGGCGTGTTCATGGACATCCTCGGCGTCGGCGTGCTGATCACCGGCGAATCCGGCCTGGGCAAGAGCGAGCTCGGCCTCGAACTGATCTCACGCGGCCACGGCCTGGTGGCCGACGATGCGGTCGATCTTTACCGTGTGTCGCAGACCGCGCTCGAAGGCCGCTGCCCGGATCTGCTGCTGAACCTGCTCGAGGTGCGCGGCATCGGCCTGCTCGACATCAAGGCCATCTTCGGCGAGACCGCGGTGCGCCGCAAGATGCGGCTCAAGCTCATCGTGCACCTGGTGCGCAAGGAGACAATGGACCGCGAGTTCGAGCGCCTGCCCTACGAGCCGCTGAACGAGGACATCCTCGACGTGCCGGTGCGAAAAACGGTGATCGCCGTCGACGCTGGCCGCAACCTGGCGGTGCTGGTCGAGGCGGCGGTGCGCAACACGATCCTGCAGTTGCGTGGCATTGACACCTACAGAGAGTTCATCGAGCGCCACGCCAAGGCGATGCTCAAGCCCGAGTGAGTGAAACCCCCGGCGCTCGGCCCGTGCCGCGCCGATGCCACAGCGAGCCCTACTTGCCTTTGTACTGGCAGTTCTTCTTCGTGCAGGTCGCGTACAGCGCAAGCGCGTGCTCCTGCAACTCGAAGCCCCGGGTCTGCGCCACGCTGCGCTGACGCTTCTCGATCTCGGCGTCGAAGAACTCTTCGACACGGCCGCAGTCCATGCAGACCAGGTGATCGTGGTGCTTGCCCTCGTTGAGCTCGAACACCGCCTTGCCGCTCTCGAAGTGGTTGCGCGAGAGGATGCCGGCCTGCTCGAACTGCATCAGCACCCGATAGACCGTGGCCAGACCGACATCGGCGCCTTCGGCCAGCAGCATCTTGAACACATCCTCGGCGCTCATGTGGCGCTGCGAGGTCTTCTGGAACATCTCCAGCACCTTGATGCGCGGCAGCGTTGCCTTGAGGCCGCTGTTCTTGAGTTCGTCGGCGTGCGTCATGGGTAAGCTGGGCTGGAAGGCGTGGCCGCTAGAATCGCTCGATCATATCGAGGTTGGCGCCGCTCAGTCGCGCGCCGCTGTCCCACCATGGATTTGCTTTCCAATTTTCGGGCCGTTGCGCTGGGCCTCGCTCTCACGGCGTTGTTGGGAGCCGGCGGCTGCCAGTCGGTGCTGCAGAATTCCAACAGCTTCCTCGGCGTCGTCACACCGTACCGGGTCGAGGTCGTGCAGGGGAACGTCATCACGAACGAACAGGTGCAGGTCGTCAAGCCGGGCATGAACCGCGCCCAGGTGCGCGACGTGCTCGGCACGCCGCTGCTGGCCGACGTGTTCCACGGCGACCGTTGGGACTACGTGTTCACGATTCGCCGCCAAGGCGCCGAGCCGCAGTCGCGCCGCGTCAGCGTGCTGTTCACGGGCGACCTCTTCAAGAGCATCGACACCGGAGGCGCGCTGCCCTCCGAGCGCGAGTTCGTCGCCTCGATCGACACCTTCAAGACCTCGCGCAACGCCCCGCCGCTGGAGCTGACGCCGGAGCAAGCCAAGGCCCTGCCGGTGCCGCCCAAGCCGGCGCTCGTCGAAGCCGAACCGATCGGCCCGACGCGCGAATACCCGCCGCTCGAACCCAGGTCATGAGTTCGGCGCCGGTGAGGGTCGCGGTGGCCGGCGCGTCCGGTCGCATGGGGCAGATGCTGATCGAAGCGGTTGGCCAGGCCGATGACATGGTGCTGGCCGGCAAGCTCGACGTCGGCCTCGACACCCGCGCCGGTCTCGCCGACGCGCAGGTCCTGATCGACTTCACGCGCCCCGAAGGCACGCTCGCGCACCTCGCGGCGTGCCGCGAACTCGGCGTCAACGCGGTGATCGGCACGACCGGCTTCAGCGACGCGCAGAAGGCCGAGATCGCCGCGCACGCGCAGCACATCGCGATCATGATGGCGCCCAACATGAGCGTCGGCGTGAACGTCGTGTTCAAGTTGCTCGACATGGCGGCGCGCGCGCTGAACGAGGGCTACGACATCGAGATCATCGAGGCGCATCACCGTCACAAGGTCGATGCGCCCAGCGGCACCGCGCTGAAGATGGGTGAGATCGTCGCCGCGGCGCTCGGCCGCGATCTGAAGGACTGCGCCGTCTACGCCCGCGAAGGCGTGACCGGCGAGCGCGACCCCTCGACCATCGGCTTCGCCACCGTGCGCGGCGGCGACATCGTCGGCGACCACACCGTGATGTTCGCTGGCACCGGCGAACGCATCGAGATCACGCACCGCTCGAACAGCCGCGCCGGGTACGCGCAGGGGAGCCTGCGCGCCGCGCGCTTCCTGGCCGGGCGCACGAGCGGGCTGTTCGGCATGGACGACGTGCTCGGGCTCTGATCGATGACCGGTATCGAGAACTTCTGGGTCCAATCCGACGCGATCATTCGCGGCGTCGCCGTGTTGCTGCTGCTGATGTCGGTCAGCGCCTGGGTCGTGATCCTCTGGAAGGGCTGGCTGCTGCGCCGCGTGCGCAGCGACATGGACCGCGCGGTGCGCGCGTTCTGGGCCGCGCCCACGCTGGACGCCGGCCGCGAGCAACTCGCCGCGTTCGACCGCGAGCGCGCGCTTCAGCCGCTGCTCGCCGCGGCGATGGCCACGCCGCCCGGCGGCACGCTCGAAGCGCGCGGCCACACCGATTCGCAGCTCACCCGCCGCCTGCGCGACGCGCTGCACAGCGTGCTCGCGCAATTGCAGTTCGGCCAGGTGCTGCTCGCTTCGATCGGCAGCACCGCGCCGTTCATCGGCCTGTTCGGTACGGTCTGGGGCATCTACCACGCGCTGCTGGGCATCTCGGCCGCCGGCTCGATGACGATAGAGCGGGTGGCCGGCCCGGTCGGCGAGGCGCTCGTGATGACAGCTGCCGGCCTGGCCGTCGCGATCCCCGCGGTGCTGGCCTACAACGTCTTCGGCAAGATGGTCGGCTCCTGCGAGGCCGAACTCGAGGGCTTCGCGCACGACCTGCGCGAGATGATCATGGACGCCGCAAAACCGGCCTGACCGATGGCTTTCGGACGCCTCGAACGCACCAGCGGCCCCACGCCGATGAGCGACATCAACATGACGCCGCTGATCGACGTGATGCTGGTGCTGCTGGTGATCTTCATGATCACCGCGCCGCTGATGACGTCGAGCCTGAAGCTCGATCTGCCCAAGACCGATGGCGCGCAACCGAACGACGCACCGCAATTCATCAGCGTCGCGCTCGACCCGCAAGGCAAGCTCTTCTTCGGCGAGGATGTGGTCGATGCAACCGGGTTCGCCGCACGCGTGGCGGATGCCGCGCGCAAGAACCCGCGCACCGAGGTGCAGCTGCGTGCCGACAAGGGCGTGCCCTACGGCCGCGTCGCCGAGGTGATCGGCGTGGTGCAGAAGGCGGGGCTGAGCCGCATCGGGTTCGTCACCGAGCCGGCGGCGAGCCCGCGCTAGAACCCGTCAGCGTCCGCGGGGCGCCGGGTTCACACTCGTGATCTTGTCCATCGCGTCGCGCGCATCCTGGCGCTGCTTTTCCTTTTCCTCGGGGGTGAGCGCCACGGGTTCCTTGACCGGGATGTTCGAGCCGGTGCGGTATTGCCTGGGCTCGGGCGTCGGCTGACCGTCGGTCGGTGTGTCGGTCGCCGCACAGCCGGCGAACGCACCCAACAGGGTCAGGATGGGGAGAATCGGCTTCATGGCTCGGCGAGTGTGATGCAATGAATCCAAATCTTAGCCTGAGGCCGAATGCCTGACTCATTGCCTATTACCCCAAACATGCTGATTGTTCACAACCCGCGCCACCATCTGCACCAGGGCCGCCACGAGATGTTCCGCGGCCGACTAGTACCGTGTCACGAGACCGCGCAGCGGCTCGATCATGTGCTGGCCGAGTTGCAGCGCCGCCCGATCGGCCCGCTGCGCGCGCCCGATGACGACGCTGACGGCCTGGCCCAAGCGCTTGCGCGAATCCACGCACCGCGCTACCTGGCCTTCATCGAGCACGCGTGGGATGAGTGGGTCGCGATCGACCCCGCCAACGCCGCGCAGGACGCGCTGCCCTCCGTGTGGCCGGCGCCGGGCATGCGCTTCGACGTGCTGCCCGAGAACTTCGCCGCCCGCATGGGCCTGTTCTCGTTCGACGCCGGCACGCCGCTGACCGCCGGCAGCTGGGCTGCGGCGCGCACCGGCGCTGCCTGCGCGCTCACCGCCGCGCGTGCGGTCTCGGCCGGCCACGAGCGCAGCGCTTTCGCGCTCTCGCGCCCGCCCGGCCACCATGCCGGTGCGGACTTCTTCGGCGGCTACTGCTTCCTGAACAACGCAGCGCTCGCCGCGCAGGCGCTGCGCGACGGTGGCGCCGCACGGGTCGCGGTGCTCGACGTGGATTACCACCACGGCAACGGCACGCAGGCGATCTTCTACGAACGCGCCGATGTGCTGACGGTGTCGATCCACGGCGATCCGCGCACCGAGTACCCGTTCTTTCTCGGCCACGCGGATGAACGCGGCGCGGCTGCCGGCACGGGCTTCAACCTGAACCTGCCGCTGCCACGCGGGACCGATTTCAGGCGCTGGCGTGCGGCGTTGCACGCGGGTCTGGACGCGATCAAGCTGTTCGGCGCAGACGCGCTGGTCGTCTCGCTCGGCGTCGATACGTTTGAGGGCGACCCGATCTCGGGCTTCACGCTGGGCAGCGCCGACTATCTTCTGGTCGGCGAGGACATCGCCGGAGCGAATCTGCCGACCGTGTTCGTGTTCGAGGGCGGCTACGCCGTCGCCGAGGTCGGCATCAACACGGTCAACGTGCTCGAAGGCTTCAATCGACAGCTTCCGCGCCGGTGATCAGCGCGACGAAGCGGTCGATGCCGATGTTGCCGCCCGACAGCGTGATGCCGACGCGCTGACCTTCGAACTGCTCGCGGTGCGCCATCAGCGCCGCGAGCGCGCAAGCGCCGGAAGGTTCGAGCACGAGCTTCATGCGCTCGAACGCGAAGCGCATCGCCTCGACCACGCCCGG
>JBDUAG010000169.1:0-7391 GCA_040004785.1 Burkholderiales bacterium
CCTGGCCGGAGGTGCAGCGGTTCGCGATTGCGCGCAACGCCTCCGAGATCGGCAGCGGCGTGCTCCACGGCAGGCGCACGAACTCGCGACCCTGCGGCGCCATGCGCGCCATGGCAAGCGCGGTGTCGGGCTGGTCGAGCGGCGCCTGGCCGGTCAGCAGATGATGCAGCAGCAGGCCGCAGGCGAGCAGGTCGCGCGCGGCGGCCGCGCGCTGGGCGCGCAGCTCGCCGGTGTCCATCGCCATCGTGCGTTCGTTCGAGCGTGCGGTCGCCTCGACGCGCTGAGCGCGTGCCATATCGCCGGCACCGGCCAGCGCCATCAGACGCACGCTGCCGCGTTCGTCGATCAGCATGTTGTGAAGCTGCGGGTCGAGGTGCGATACGCCGGCTTCGTGCGCGAACGCCAGCCCCTGCAACAGCTCGCACAACCAGCCGGCAACCTCCTCGGGCGTGGGATTCGGGTGCTCGGCAATCCATTCCTTGAGCGTGCTTCCTTGCGCGCGGTCCACCGCAATGAAAGGCCAGTGATCCTGCACGCCAACCTCTGCCGCGTGGGCGAGGTTCGGGTGGTCGAGGCGCGCCGCGAATCGCGCGTCGCGCAGCCAATGCTCGAGCGCGGCGGCGTCGGGCGGCTGCAGACGCGGCATCGTCAGCATGACTTCGCCGCCCGCGACCGGGTCGAACGCCAGCCACGCCATCGTGCCGGCGCTCTTGCCCAACAATCGACGCAGCTCGAAGCGGCCGAACATCCGTGTCGGGCTCGTGTGGGCAGTGGGCAAGGCGTGGGCAGCCATCGGCATGAAGGAGGAGTTCCCCAATTGAAACCCGCCGCGCACCCGCTCGGTGCGTCGATGAGCCGGCGCATTGCCGGCCAAATGTCGGGTTCAGCCGATCTCGATCACCACGCCGCCGCCGGTGATGAAGGCACACCGCACCGTCTCGTCGGGCTGCAGTCGCTGCACCGCGTCGCGGTAGCGCTGCAACTGTGCGCGGTAGCCGTCGAGTTCCTGCGGCGCGTGGTTGAGCTTGTAGTCGAGCACCCACCAGGCGTCGGCCAGCTGCACGAGGCGGTCGATGCGCAACACCTCGCCGTCCACGCTGACCGGCACCTCGTTGCCAGCCCAACGCAGCGCCCCGCCGCCGAAAAAGCGCGCGGCATCGGTGCTTTGCAGGATGCGGCGGGCGAGCTGCGCGGTCGTGTCGGGGGCGCTGTCGAATTCGAGCGCGGCCGCGCGCGCCAGTTCGTCCAGTGCGCCACCACCCGCCCCGCTCGTCGCCCATTCCAGCGTGCGGTGCACCGCCTTGCCCAGGCGCGTGGCGTCGGTATCCGGGCTGCGCGCCTCAGCGTCGAGGCGTTCGCGCGGGGGCAGCGGCTCGATCGCACGCAGCGTGAACGGCTGCGACGCCGGGGCTGCCGCCGCGGGCGCATTCCGCAACGGCCATGGCGCGGCCAGCGCCTCGACGCGCTGCCACCAACCCGGCACGGGGGCCGGCCGCGACGGCTCCGTGGCGCTGAACACGAGCTGCTGCTTCGCGCGCGACATCGCCACGTACAGGCCGTTGAGCTCCTCGCGCCGACGCGCCTCCACCTCTGTGGCGAGCAGCGTCTGCAGCGATGGCGCGCACGCGGCCTCGGAGTAGACGAACGCACAACGTCGCGGCGCTTCGGCCTCGACCGGCCAGTCGATCAGCAAGGTCGCGGTGTCGGGAGTCTTGGGCTGCGGATCGGCGTCCATCACGAACACGGCCGCAGCCTCCAGGCCTTTCGCGCCATGCACCGTCAGCAGTTGCACAGCATCGGCCTGGCGCGGCGCACCGACCTTGATCGTGCGCCGCTTCAACGCGCGCACGAAGTTGTACGGTGTGGCGTAGCGCGCACCGTCGAGCATCAGCGCCTGCGCCAGCACGGCATCGATCGCCGCCAGCGCCGCCGGACGCCGCACTGCCGGCACGGTCGCGGCGACGCGCTCGCGCAGATCGCCTTCGTGCACGATCCGGTCGAGCAGGTCGTGCGGTGGCAGCTGCTGCGCGGCGGCCTTCCAGCGCGGCAGCCACTCGCGGGCGTGCTGCATCGCGGGGCTGAGCGATGCAGCCGCGTCGATCAACGCCGACCACCAGTCGCCGTCTTGCGCGCGCTGCGCGAGCTCGATCAGGTCGTCGTCGCAGGCGCCGAACAGCGGGCTGCGCAGCGCCTGTGCCAGCGACAGGCGATGCGCTGGCGAGACCAGCGCGTCGAGCAGCGCGACGAGGTCGCGCGCTTCGGGCGCCTCCATCAGCAGCGTCTCCTCGACCGCTGCATACGGCACATCCACATGCCGCAGCGCCTGCGCCACCAATCGCAGCGATTCACGCTTGCGGCTCAGCACGAAGATCTCGGCCGGCCGCAGCGCCTGCGTGGCGACGAGGCCACGCACCGCTTGCGCGACCAGCGCGGCCTCGCGCTCGCGCAGCACTTCTTCGGGCTCGACCCGCCGCGTGGTCAGGCTGTCGCGCCATTCGGCCGCTGGTGCGGTGCGTGCGGCGCGCGAAGGCCGCGGCACGCGCGGCAACACGAACACGCCGGCGCCCGGCGTGCTGTCGATCTCGGTGGTGTGCGCGCGAAAGCCGCTGAAATCGCCTGTCGCCTCGGCGCGCGCGAACACGGCGTTCAGCGGCGCCAGCACCTCGGGCGCGTTGCGGCGCGTGTGGTCGCAGGCCAGCACGTCGCCACCCAGCGCTTGCGCGACGAACGCCTGCGCCGCCTCGAACACGCGCGGCTCGGCGCGCCGGAAGCGGTAGATGCTCTGCTTCGGGTCGCCAACGATGAACAGGCTTAAGGCCCGCTGCCCGCTGGCGCCACCACCGGCACCCGCATAGCCGGCGAGCCAGGCGTGCAACGCATGCCATTGCAGCGGGCTGGTGTCCTGGAACTCGTCGATCAGCACATGGCGGATGCGCGCATCGAGGCGTTCCTGCACCCACGCAGAGAGCGTCGCGTCGCGCAGCAACGCCAGCCCGCAACGCTCCAGGTCGGCCATCTCGATCAGGCCACGGCTGCGCTTGTAGACATCGAGTTCGGCGAGCAGCACGCGCGAGAGGCGGACCATGCGCAGGTGTTCGAGGTGCGCGTCGAGCTGGTGGACCTGCGCGGCGATGTCGTCCAGGCCACTCTGCACGGCGCCCAGCAGCTCCAGATCGCCCAGCTTGCGCGGCTCGTTCTTCTGCGTGAAGAGTGCGGCGCGGCTGCCCGCGAGCGCCGCTTGCGGGTCGGTTTGCTCCAGCGCCACGACGAGGCCGGCCGCAGCGTCGCGCGCCCGCGCACCGCCGAGCGCCAGCGCGGCGGCCAGATCGCCGAGCAGCGCGCGCCACGGCGGCGTGTGCAGCGCCCGGGCCGGATGCGCCGGCGCGCCCGGCGGCGCCTCGACGCTCGTCTCGAGCACACCGGCCGCGTCGGCGAGTTCAAACTCGACGCGCTTGGCCCAGACCGCCTCGAACCACGCGCGTGCCTGGTGGCGGCCGCGCTGCGCGATCAGCTGTGTGTGATCCGCCCGCAGCGCCGGATTGCGCAGAATCGCAGTGTGAAAGCGCCGGAAGACCTCGGGCTGGTGATCCGTCAGGTCCTCGATCAGCTCCATGTCGGCCTGCAGGCCGAGTTCGTTCAGCAGCTCCAGCGGCGCGGCCCGCAGCAACTGGGCAAACCAGGCGTGGAACGTGCTGACCTGCACCGCGCGGCCCTCGCGCAGCACGCGCTCGTGCAGTGCCGCCAACTGCGGCGGGAGCTGCCGCGCCTGCGCGTCGGGCACGCCACGCTGAACCAGCGCCGCGACGCGCGCCGCATCGGAGGTGCCGGGCGCGGCGAACTCCCGCAGCCATTCGTTGAGCCGCTCGCGCATCTCGCCAGCGGCCTTGCGCGTGAACGTGATCGCCAGGATCTCCTGCGGCGCGGCGCCGTCGAGCAAGGCTCGCAGGATGCGCGAGACCAGCATCCAGGTCTTGCCGGCACCGGCGCAGGCTTCGACGACGACGCTGCGCTGCGGGTCGCAGGCCAGCGCGTAGAACGCTTCGCGCTCGACCGGCCGGCCGTTGGCTTCGTAGGCCGCGCGCGTCACGATTCGGCCCAATGATCGCGCCGGCATACGCCGCGCGCGGCGCAGTGTTCGCAGGTCGCGCCCTCGCCGAGCGCCGGCAGGCCGGCACCGGTGCGCAGACGCTGCAGGTCGTGCGCCAGACCTTCGAGCAGCGCCGCGGCGCTGACCTCCACGGCGGGGTGTGGCACTTCGTCGAGGCGCTTCGTGCCATCGACCGCGAGGTAACTCGCGGTCAGTGGCAGCGCGCTCTGCGTTCGCATCAGCGCAGCGTAGAACGCGAGCTGGGTGTCTTCGAGCGGCTCCCTGACCTTGTCTTTCAGGCCAGCCACGCCACCGGTCTTGTAGTCGATCAGTTGCAGCCCGCCACGCACCTCGTCGATGCGGTCGATGACACCGCGCAGCTCGATGCCGCCGAGTTCGGCCGGCGCGGTGTCGATCGTCAGCTCACCGCGTTGCCAGCGCGCCCCTTTGGCGTCGCGCTCGTGCAGCCACGCGATGTAGCGCGGCGCGAAGCTGGCGAAGGAGGCGGCGAACGGCAGGAAGTCGGCCTCGACCACGCCGTCGGCCTCGCGGCGCAGGTCGGCGATCTGCTTCAGGCGCGCGACCTCAACGTCGAACCCGGACGGCGCGTCGCGGCTCTCGTGGAAGTCGAACAGCACCGCGTGCAGCCAAGTGCCGTAGTCGCGCTTCTCGATCTCACGTTCGAGCTCGTCGTCCTCGCGCAGCCGCAGCAGGTTGAGCGCGAAGAAGCGGTACGGGCAGGCACGCAGCGCCTCGCACGCGCTGGCCGACAGTCGCGCGGGCAGCAATGCCGCCGCGGCGGGCGCGCTCATGTGGATCGGCGTCGGCATGAGCGCCAAGTCGATGCGCGGATCGCGCCACGGCGGCATCAAAGCGCCGTGCGCGGCGAGCGCGAGCGAGAGGCGCTCGACCAACGGACTGTCGGCGAGCGGATCGCTGCCATCAAGACGGCGGCGCAGCAGCGTGACCCGCCGTGCGGCCAGCACCTGCACGAACGCGAGCAGTTCGGCCTCGCGCCGCCGCGCCAGCGTGGGCAGGCCGAGCGCAGCGGCGAGGGTGTCGCCGAGCAAGGCGTCGGGGGCAGGCGCGGCACCGAGGTGGCGGTCGTCGGCGCCCGGCAGCACGACCGCGGCGAACGGCCGCAGCATCGCGCGCGCCAGCGGCGTGATGACGGCCTGCACCGGCCCATCGTCCGATCCGGGCGGCACGAACGTCGCCTGCTCGAGCAGGCCATCGACCCAGTCGCGAAAGCCGTCGGCACTCATTGCCACATCGCTCACCGGCCCGGCGCCGCGCAACTGCGCGAGCACCTGGCGGCCAGCGTCGTCGGCTTGCAGCGATGCCAGCGCGCCGCAGCGATCGAGCGCTTGCGCCAGTGTCGCCAGCCAGGCACCGAGCGGCTGACGCTGCGGCGCCGCCATGGCGGTCAGCACCGCCGAGGCAGCGGCCCACAGGCGCGCCGGCGCGGCGTCGAGCGTGACCCGGTCCAAGGCGGCGACGCTCGCGATCTGGCCGCGCCGGCAAACGGCTTCGAGCTCGGCCAGGGCGCCTTCGCCCTCGGCCCAGCGAGTGCCACTCTTGAGCCAGTCGAGCAGCGCATCGGTGCCGGCATCGGCGCGAGCCGCCATCAGCAGGCCCACGACCTTCGCCGCGGCGCGGGTGGTCGACAGCTTCCAGCCAGTCTCGTCGAGCATTGCGACCTGCTCGCGCTCCAGCAAGGCGCGCACACGGCGCACCAGGACGCGGTCCTGTGCGATCAGCGCGACCGGCACCTCGCCACGCCGCACATGATCGACCACCTGGGCGGCGGCGCACTGCGCTTCGTGCTCAAAATCGTCGCAGAGCGCGAACGCGGGAGCGGACTGCGGTGCGAGTCGGGCGAAAGGATCGTCGCGAGATGCATCGGTGTCGATCACGAAACACGGCGCGTCGGAGGCGGCCATCAGCCGCCCGGTCAGGGCGTCGGCGCCGGCGGCCTGCACGGCAATCCAGGCGGAAGGCGCCGGCGCCGCAAACAGCGCATCGGTCGCCGGCACCGGCGCCAGCGCCGCCCACTCCAGCGCCACCCGCGCCAGCAAGCGCTCGGTCGCGCCGGGGCCGGCGAGCGGCGTCAGCGCGTCGCGAGCCGCGACCCAGTGCGTGGGTCGCTCGCCCGGCGGCAACGCGAATGCCGCCTGCGCCAGCGCGTGCGCGGTCGTCGTGATGGCGGCAGCCGCCTGCTCGAAGCCGCGCGCATCGCGCCGCGCCCAAGCCGCCCCCCAGGCCCGCGAGCGCAGCAGCGTGGCAGCACTCAGCGCATCGACGGCTGCATCGAAGCTGATCTGCCCGCGGCCCGCCGCTGCGGTGGGGCCGAGGCTCGCCGCCAGCGTCCGGGTGGTCTCGATGCGCGGCTGCCAGCCGCCGGCTCGTGCGAAGGCGCGCCGTGCCAGCGGCAGCAACTGCGCAAACGGCAGCAGCACGATGGCGTCGCGCAGCGAGATGCGATGGTCGCGCGCCCAGGCCGCGGCGGCGTCCGCGATGCGATCCCAGGGATCCCCTACAGCGGCATTGTTTTCAAGGGGAAGCCGCTCTATCGTTGCCATAGGAATGAAGACGGCCAGGAGTGGCCTCATGGGCCACCGGAATCGGGGCGATGTGTCAGAATCATTGTGCCTTGCCACCCACTTCAAGCGGTGGCGAATGAAAGACGACACATGAGCAGCGAACTGATCAAACACACCTCTGACGCTTCGTTCGACACCGACGTGCTGAAGTCGAGCAAGCCCGTCCTCGTCGACTACTGGGCCGAATGGTGCGGCCCGTGCAAGATGATTGCGCCGATCCTCGACGAAGTCTCCAAGGACTATGGCGACCGCTTGCAGATCGCCAAGATGAACGTCGACGAGAACCGTGACGTGCCCGCCAAGTTTGGCATCCGCGGCATCCCGACGCTGATGTTGTTCAAGGATGGCCAGCTCGCGGCAACCAAGGTCGGCGCCCTGTCGAAAGCCCAGTTGACCGCGTTCCTCGACGGTCATCTATAATTCTGCTAAACGCGGCGGGAGCCGGCGCTTTATCCAAGCCGCCGGTTTCTGTCGTCAGAGATTCGCCACCACGCCCTGAGGCCGGCTGATACAGCTGGCTCCAACGCCCGACCCGGCGGCGCGAGGTTCCGGCACCCCACTCCCGTTGTTCATTGCTCGCTCGTTTCGCGAGTCTGCGTGCCACGCCCGGTACGACGGCTGTCGCTCATCACCCCAGGGTCTTTCGCCCATGCATCTGTCAGAACTCAAGTTGATCCACGTCTCGGAGCTCATCACGATGG
>JBDUAG010000170.1:0-7339 GCA_040004785.1 Burkholderiales bacterium
AGCTGCATGTGCGCGGCGACCACGCGAACCTGCAGTACCGCATCAACGGCGTCGTCATTCCCGAGTCGATCGGCGGCTTCGGCCAGGCGCTGGACACGCGCTTCGCCGACCAGGTCAACGTGCTCACCGGCGCGCTGCCGGCGCAGTACGGCTACCGCACTGCGGGCGTGGTCGACATCCGCACCAAGGGTGCGGATTTGCCGAACGCGGGCAGCGTCGACCTCGTGTTCGGCAGCCGTGGGCATGTGGAAACCAGTGCGCAGATCGGCGGCACCGAAGGCAACCTGGAATATTTCGTGACCGGCTCGCTGCTGAAGAACCGCATCGGCATCGAGAACCCGACCGCCTCGAACGACGCGCTGCACGACGACACCCGCCAGGGCAAGGGCTTCGCCTACCTGAGCTACCTGCTCGGCGAGCGCAGCCGCGTGAGCCTGATGCTGGCGAGCGCGCAAAGCAAGTTCCAGATCCCGAACGTGCCGGGAGAATCTCCGAGCTTTACGCTGGCCGGCGCCACGCCGCCGGACTCGAGCGCGCTCGATGCAAATCAGCGCGAGCGCAACACGTTTCAGGTGCTGACCTTTCAGTCCGGCCTGGACGACGCGACCGACTACCAGGTCTCGCTCTTCAACCGCAGCAGCAGCGTGCACTACCAGCCCGATGCGGTCGGAGACCTGACCTACAACGGCGTGGCCGCCGACGTGACGCGCCGCAACGTCGCCAGCGGTCTGCAGTTCGACCTGAGCCGCACGCTCAACGCGCAGCACACACTGCGCGCCGGGCTCTACCTGCAGCGCGAGCGCGGCTCGGTGGCGAACAGCTCGACCGTGTTCCCGGCCGATGCCGACGGCAACCAGACCAGCGATGTGCCGTTGACGATCCCCGACGACAGCCGCCTCGGCGGCCACCTGGTTGGCGTCTACCTGCAGGACGAATGGCAGCCGACCCAGGCGCTGACGGTGAACTACGGGTTGCGCTACGACCGGGTCTCGACTGTCGTCAGCGAATCGCAGCTGAGCCCGCGCCTGGGCGCGGTCTACCAGCTCGGGCCCGACACGCGCATCCACGCTGGCTACTCGCGCTACTTCACACCGCCACCGACCGAGAAGATCGACACCACCTCGGTCGCGAAATTCCTCGGCACGACCAACGGACTGCCGTCGGATGCGAACACCGCCGTGCGTTCGGAGCGCTCGAACTACTTCGATGCCGGCCTCTCGCACCAGCTCACCCCGGCGGTGACGCTCGGCGTCGATGCGTACTACCGTCAGGTCGCGCACCTGCAAGACGAAGGCCAGTTCGGCAACGCGCTGATCTACTCTGCGTTCAACTACGAGCAGGGCCGCATCTACGGGCTGGAGCTGTTGGCCTCGTACAAGGAGGCGCAGTTGTCGGCCTATGCCAACGTGAGCTTCACGTCGGCGCGCGGCAAGGGCATCGAGACCGGCCAGTTCAACTTCGACGCCGACGAGCTCGCCTACATCCAGAACCACTGGGTGCATCTGGACCACGAGCAGAAGTTCGCCGCGTCGGCGGGCGTCTCCTACCGGTTCGCCGACAGCACCGTGCTCGGCGCCGACCTGCTCTACGGGAGCGGCCTGCGCAGCGGCTTCGCCAACAGCGAACACCTGCCCGGCTTCGTGCAGGTGAACGCCGCGGTCTCGCACAGCTTCGAGCTCAGCGGCTTCGGCAAGTTCGACGCGCGCGTCTCGGCGATCAACCTGTTCGACCGCAGCTACGAGCTGCGCGACGGCAGCGGCATCGGCGTCGGCGCACCGCAGTTCGCGCCGCGGCGGACGCTGTACCTGTCGCTGAGCAAGCCGTTCACGTTCTGAGCCGGCAGGCACGCGGCGGCGCGTGCCAGAATTGGCTGGATGGACACGTCGCGCCGCCACCATCGTCACTGGCTACTCGCCACCGCGCTCGTCGGCGCGCTGCTGCATCTGGCGCCGGCCCTGGCGCTGGATGCGGCCAAGGGGCCGGTGCTGCTGTCCGTCACCGGTGCGGTGGCGAACACCAACGACGCTGGCGTCGCATCGTTCGACATGGCCCTGCTCACCACGCTGCCGCAGCACAGCTTCTCGACCAAGACGCCGTGGTATCCGAAGCCACGCAAGTTCACTGGCGTGCTGGTGCGCGACCTGCTCGACACGGTCGGTGCCAAGGGCAGCACGACCCGGGCCGTGGCGCTGAACGACTACCGCGCCGACATGCCCACCGACGATCTCGTGAAGCACGGCGCGATGATCGCCTATCTGCTCGATGACGAGCCGATGCCGGTGCGTGAAAAGGGCCCGCTCGTCATCATTTTCCCGTTCAGCGACCGGCCCGAACTGCGCACGGCAGTGCACTACAGCCGTGCCGTGTGGCAACTCAAGAGCCTCGAACTGCGATGAGCCTCGAAACGCCTGCCGATGGCGGGCCCCCGTTGCGGCGCGGCTGGCTGTTCGCGGTGATCGGCGTGCTGGCGCTGGTGGTGCTGGCGGTCGCGTACGTGCAGTGGCGCCAGTACAAGCTGCTCGACACCGCGGCCCGCTATCAGAACGACGCGCTCGGCTGGAGCTTCTCCCAGCTCGAGACCGAGCAGCTGCGCCTGCGCGGCGAGCTCCAGCGTTACGTGGTCGACCCGCAGCACGCGGATGCGAACGCGGTCCAGCTGCGCTACGACATCTTCGTCAGCCGCGTCGGCCTGGTGGATCACGAGCGCGCCGCCGGCATCATGCGCGACCAGGCCGCCTACCAGCCCGCGATGACGCTGGTGCGGGCGTTCGTCGCGCGGGCCGACAACGTGCTGGGCCCGCACCCTCCGCAGCCGCTGAATGCCGCCAACGCGCTGGCGCTGATGGTGCTGCTGGACGCGCTGAACGCGCCGTTGCACGACCTCTCGCTCGGCGCCTCGCACCTGCTCTACGAGCGCGCCACCGAGCGCAACACGGCGGTGCGCCAGCAGAGCGAGCTCGGCGTCGCACTGACCGCGTTCCAGGTCGTGCTGCTACTGGCGCTGGCGGTCATCGTCATCCGCCAACTGCGCACCTTGCACGAGCGCCGGCGCGGCCTCGAAGCCTTGGCCGACAGTCTGCGCGTGGCGCGCCTCGGCGCCGAGGCCGCGAACCGCGCCAAGAGCGCATTCCTGGCCAACATGAGCCACGAGATCCGCACCCCGTTTCACGGCATGCTGGGGATGATGTCGCTGCTGCAGGACAGCCGGCTCTCGCCCAAGCAGGCGGTGTACCTCGACACCGCGCGCGAGTCGGCGCACCACTTGCTGGCGATCCTGAATGACATCCTCGACATCTCTCAGCTCGAGTCGGGAAAGCTGCAGGTCGCGCCGCAGACGGTCGACCTGATGCAGCTGCTGAACCAGGTCGATGCGCTGATGCGCGCGCAGGCGATGGGCAAGGGCCTGGCGCTGCGCATCGATGTCGCGACCGACGTGCCGCGCTGGGTGCGCGCCGACCCGACGCGGCTGCGCCAGATCATGTTCAACCTGTTGAGCAACGCGTTGAAATTCACGAGCGACGGCGAGGTCGTGCTGGCAGTGAACAACGGCGGCGAAGGCCGAATCAACTTCAGCGTGATCGATTCCGGCATCGGCATGGACGAGCAAACCCAGGCACGCCTGTTCCAGCGCTTCATGCAAGGTGACGAGCGGCCCTCGCGGCGCGCCAGCGGCACCGGCCTGGGGCTGCAGATCTCGCGCGACCTGGCGCGCCTGATGGGCGGCGACATCACCGTGAAGAGCGCGCCCGGTGAAGGTAGCACCTTTACCGTCTCGTTGCCGCTGATGTCGGTCGGTGCGCCAGTGCTCGGCCCCGACGCGGTCGCAGCTGCCGGCGCCGCGCACGCACGGCCGCTGCGCGTGCTTGTCGCCGAAGACCACGCGGTGAATCGCGCCTACCTCGAAGCCGTGCTCGAGAAGCTCGGCCACCGCGGCGTGTTCGTCGGCGACGGCCATGGCGCGGTGCTGGCGGTGCAGACGCAGCCTGTGGACGAACCCTTCGACGTCATCCTGATGGACCTGCACATGCCTGACATGGACGGCTTCACGGCCGCCCGCACGATCCGCGCGATGGCGCCGCCGCAAGGCCGCGTGCCTATCGTGGCGCTCACCGCCGATGCGTTCCAGGCCTCGCGCGAACTCGCCCGCGAAGCCGGCATGGAAGGTTTCCTGACCAAGCCCGCGCACCTGCCGCAGCTGCGCGAAGCGCTGCAGCGCTACGGCGCCGGATTGACGCCCACGGCGCCCGAGCCCGCGGCAGCCGCGGCCAACACCTCCGGCGTCATCGGTTCGGCCGCGCTGCTCGACATGGTGACCGTCGGTGACGTGACGCAGACGTTGACCGAACCCAAATACGCCGAGCTGCTCGACCACTTCTTCAGTGAACGTGCCGCCACGCTCGCCGCGCTGCGGCAAGCCCTCGCCGAGGCCTCGCCGGCCGACTTGCGCATGCGCGCCCATTCGCTCAAGGGAGCCGCCGCCAGCCTCGGGCTGCGCGCCATCGCGGTGCTGGCACAGCAGCTGCAAACCAGTGCGGCGGGCGCGCGCGCCGACGAGACCGCACGCCTGCTCGATCGGCTCGAGGGCACGTTCGATCTCAGCCGCGCCGAATGCACGGCGGCCGGCCTGATCACACCACCAGCGGCTCGGGCTCCAGCCTGATGCCGAAGCGGCCGTAGACGCTCTCCTGGATCGCCCCGGCGAGCAGCATCACCTCGGAGCCGATCGCGTGGCCCCGGTTCACGAGCACCAGCGCCTGCTTCTCGTAGACGCCGGCCTGGCCCATGCTCTTGCCCTTCCAGCCGCAGGCGTCGATGAGCCAGCCGGCGGCGAGCTTGATGCTGCCGTCGGGCATCGGGTAGTGCACGATCTCGGGATCGCGGCCGATGATGTCGCGGCACTGCTCCGGCGTGACGACCGGGTTCTTGAAGAAGCTGCCGGCATTGCCGATGACCCGCGGATCGGGCAGCTTGGCGCGCCGGATCGCGCAGACCCAGTCGAAGACCTGTTGCGGCGTCGGCGCCCTGATGCCGGTGTCGTGCATCTTGCGCTCGAGATCGAGGTAGCCGACCACCGGTTGCCACGGCCGCGGCAACCGGAAGCGCACGCGCGTGATCACGCTGCGGTTGGCGAGCGAATGCTTGAACACGCTGTCGCGGTAGCCGAACGCGCAAATTTCGGCCTGCAAGGTGACGCTGCGCCCGGTCAGCAGATCGACCGCATCGAGCGACTCGAAGCGGTCCTTCAGCTCGACGCCATAGGCGCCGATGTTCTGCACCGGCGCCGCGCCTACCGTGCCAGGGATCAGCGCGAGGTTCTCCAACCCCGGCCAGCCGTTGGCGAGCGTCCAGGCCACGAACTCGTGCCACGACTCGCCGGCGCCGGCCTCGACGACCCACGCATCGGCCCGTTCGGCGACGAGCCGCATGCCGCGGACCTCGACCTTGAGCACGATCTGCGGCATGTCGCGCGTCAGGATGATGTTGCTGCCGCCGCCCAGCACGAACTTGTGGGCAAGGCCGAGCTGGGGGTGATCGACGACGCGGCGCACGTCGGCATCGGCTGCAATGCGCACCAGGGTGTGCGCAACTGCCGGCAGGCTGAAGCTGTTGTAGGGTTTCAGGCTGACGCCCGACTCGATTTGCATGCCACAATTTTCGCCTATCTAACTGCCTTGCGGACGACTCCATGCCCAGCTTCGACACCGTGCTCGAACCGAACCTCGTCGAGGTGCGCAACGCCGTTGACCAGACGGCCAAGGAAATCGGCACGCGCTTCGATTTCAAGGGCTCTTCGGCGAAGGTCGAGCTGAAGGAGAAAGAGCTGACGATCTGGGCCGACAGCGACTTCCAGATCGGCCAGGTGCTGGACATCCTGTTCGCCAAACTCACCAAGCGCAACGTCGACATCCGCTTTCTGGACCGCAGCGCCAAGGTCGAGAAGATCGGCGGCGACAAGGTCAAGCAGTTGATCGTCGTGAAGAACGGCATCGACTCCGATACCGCCAAGAAGATCCAGAACTTCGTCAAGCAGAGCAAGCTGAAGGTGCAGGCCGCGATCCAGGGCGACGTGGTGCGCGTGACCGGCGCCAAGCGTGACGATCTGCAGACCGCGATGGCGCAGATTCGCCACGAGATCGCCGATGCGCCGCTGTCGTTCACCAATTTCCGTGATTGACATGCGCAGTCTTGCCCTGACCCTCGCGTTGCTGGCGGCGGCGCCCGCCTTCGCCCAATCCGTCTCGATGAGCGGCAGCCTCGGCGACAAGGCGCTGCTGGTGATCGACGGCACGCCACGCACGCTCGCCACCGGCGCCACGGCGCAGGGTGTCAAGCTCGTGTCGGTGAGCGGTGGCGGTTCGGTCGTCGAGGTCAAGGGCAAGCGGGTCACGCTCGCGATGGGCGGCGCGCAGGTCAACCTCGGCGGCGCGTCCAGCGACGGCGGTGGCTCGCAGATCGTGTTGACGGCGGACAGCCGCGGGCACTTCTTCACCGGCGGCTCGGTCAACGGCAAGGCGGTGCGCTTTGTCGTCGACACCGGCGCCACGTTCGTGTCGATGGGTGCGGACCAGGCCAAGGAGCTGGGTCTGGACTACACCAAGGGCGAGCGCGGCATCAGCAACACCGCGAACGGCCAGATTCCCGTGTACCGGGTCAAGCTCGCGTCGGTGCGGATCGGCGATGTCCAGCTCTACGACGTCGACGGCCTGGTGGGTCAGCAGCCGATGCCCGCGATCCTGCTCGGCAACAGCTTCCTGACGCGCTTCCAGATGAAGCGGGACAACGACACGATGACGCTGACGAAGCGCTACTGAGCCCCCCAGGGCCGGGCACCCAGGGCATCGGGAACGGCGTTGTCACGACAGGGACACCGAAAAATCGCACGGTCGTGCTAAAAAGGGGGAATATCCGAAGACTGGAGACGCTCGATGGACCTGAATTTCACGCCCGAAGAACAAGCCTTCCGCACACAGATCCGCAGCTGGGTCGCCGAGAACCTGCCGAAGGACATAAGCCACAAGGTGCACAACGCGCTGCGCCTGAGCAAGGAGGATCTGCAGCGCTGGGCCAAGATCCTCGGCGCGAAAGGCTGGCACGGCTGGGCCTGGCCCAAGGAGTTCGGCGGCCCGGGCTGGAACGCGATCCAGAAGCACCTGTTCGAAGAGGAGTGCGCGCTCGCCGGCGCACCGCGCGTCGTGCCGTTCGGCCCGGTGATGGTGGCGCCGGTGATCATGGCCTTCGGCACACCGGCGCAGCAGCAGCGCTTCCTGCCCGACATCATGAGCGGCAAGGTCTGGTGGAGCCAGGGCTACAGCGAGCCGGGCTCGGGCTCCGACCTCGC
>JBDUAG010000171.1:0-7319 GCA_040004785.1 Burkholderiales bacterium
ATCCACACCGGCGGGCCGTCGATCCCGGGCTCCGGCCTGATCGACAAGGACGTGGTGCTCGAAGCCGACGCGGACATCATTGGCCACATCAACGGCGGCCACACCTCGCTCAGCGAAGCGCATGTGTGCGAGCTGTGCGAGAAGAGTTCGCGCGCGATCGAGATCGTGCACAACGGCAACGAGAAGGTCGCAATCGCGGCGGCACAGGCGGCGCTGCAGCTGAAGTGCCCGCACCGCGTGATCCTCGGCACCGACGGCCCGGCCGGCTCGGGCGTTCAGCCGCTCGGCATCTTGCGGATGGTCGCGCTGCTGTCGAGCCTGGCGAACATCCCGGCCGAGCTGGTGTTCTGCTTTGCGACCGGCAACACCGCGCGCATCCGCGGCTTGAACTGCGGGCTGGTCGAAGCCGGCCGTGCGGCCGATTTCGTGTTCATGGACCGCGCCCAGCACACCTCGGGCAAGACCCTGCTGGAGAGCGTGCAGCTTGGCGACATCCCCGGCATCGGCATGGTGATGATCGACGGCCTCGTGCGCTGTGGGCGCAGCCGCAACACGCCGCCGGCGACCGAGATCCCGGTCGTCGTCGGCGCGCACTGAAACGGCTTGCTTGGTGGCTTACTTCGCGGGTTCGGACGCGGCGGCAGCCGGCGCGCCCGGCAGCACGACGACGGTCGACTCACCGGGCTGACCCGGCTTGCCCGCTTCACCGGCCGGCCCCGGTGGGCCAGGGGCGGGCACCGGCACGGGGACCACGACCGGCGCGGTGACGACCGCGGGTCGTTCGCACGCGGCCAGGCCGACGGTGAGCATCAGCGATGCAAGCAGCAGAGGGGTTTTCATGGAGTCGCTCCTGACTTTTGATCGAAGCCCAGCCTACGGGCTCTGCTGGACGCGGCCGGTAGGTGCATCGCGCGCTGCGGCGTCGGTGCAGGCGCGGTGCGCGTGTCGTTGCTGTCTTACACGGCGCCGCGCGGCGCCGGAGTGCAGAATCCGCCGATGAAAGCACCCGCACGACTCCAATCCCTGATCAACGAAGGCCTGATCGACTCGGTGCAACGCCAGTTGATGAGCGGCAAGGAGGCGATGGTGTTCGTCGTGCGCTGCGGCGACGAGACACGCTGCGCCAAAGTCTACAAAGAGGCGACGCACCGCAGCTTCCGCCAGGCCGTCGACTACACCGAGAACCGCAAGGTCAAGAACACGCGCCAGGCGCGTGCGATGGCCAAGGGCACGCGCTTCGGGCGCGAGGCGCAGGAGGCCGCATGGCAGAGCGCCGAGGTCGATGCGCTGTACCGCCTCGCCGCGGCCGGCGTGCGCGTGCCCAAGCCTCTGAACTTTCACGACGGCGTGCTGCTGATGGAACTGGTGACGGATGCGGACGGCGCCGCCGCGCCGCGCCTGAACGATGTCGCGTTCACGCCTCAGCAGGCGCGCGCGCACCACGCGACGCTGCTGAAGGAGGTCGTGCGCATGCTGTGCGCCGGCGTCGTGCACGGCGATCTGTCGGAGTTCAACATCCTGCTCGCTGCCGACGGGCCGGTCATCATCGACCTGCCGCAGGCCATCGACGCAGCCGGCAACAACCACGCGCAGCGCATGCTGCTGCGCGATGTCGAGAACCTGCGCCACTTCTTCGGCCGCTTCGCACCCGAGTTGCTGGCGACGCAGTTCGGCGCCGAGATCTGGGATCAGTATCAGCGCGGCGTGCTGACCGTTGATGCCGCGCTCACCGGCCACTTCGAGCGCAAAGCGGGCGCGGTGGACGTGGGCAGCGTGATGCGCGAGATCGACGACGCGCGCGCCGAGGAAGCGGCGAAGCGCCTGCGGCTTCAGACCGCAGACTGATCAGCCGGGCTTGCGGAACCCGTCCTCGACCCAGGCGGTGGCGCTCGATGCGCTCAACCTGAAATCCGGCTTCACACGAACGGTCGCGAGCGATTCGCCGAACACGTCCTGCGCGGCCAGCAGCGCGTGCGGATCGTCCTCGTCGGGCACGATATCAAGCGTGACGAGAACGCGCTGACCCGCGACCGTCACATTCACGTTCTTGTGGTGCTGCGCATGCAGCGCCTGCTCGTGGCGCCGGATCACCTCGGCCGCGGTCTTCACCAGCACGTTGAACGCGGCGGTGTCGAGCGGCTTCGGGTTCTTCTTGTCGCGGCCCATCGTCCACGGGCCGACCAGGGCCGGCTCGGGTTCACCGTCCCGCGTCATTGCGACGGCCCAGCCCTCGTCGTCCTCGTTCTTGATGACGCGGGCGGTCCAGCCGTTGTCGCGCCAGAGGCCGGGTTCGTGCAGGGGTTCGAAGGCATCGGCGTCGTCGGGTGTCATATCACCCGATTCTCGCCGCGGATCGGGTCAGCTTTCGAGCGTCTTCTTCATCGCGGCGAGCCCCTGTTCGATCATCCCGGCGATCGTCGGCGCGAGCTCGTTCGGCAGCAGATCGGCAATCCAGACGACGCGGGTCTGGCCCACGCCCTCGGCGACGATCTGCATCGACGCGTTGTGGTGCGACAGGCGCCCACCGACGATGGCCCACACGAGCCGCCGCGTCGTGTCGTCGACATCGACGATCAGCTCGCGCGCTTCCATGCCGTTCGCGAACGTGACGACACGCGCGCGCGGCGCGTCCTCCATGCGGCAGCCGGTCAGGAAGCCGGGAGCCACACGGGTATGCACGGCAGCGACGTCGCGCACCGCGTCCCAGACGGCGTCGGGGTGGGTCTCGATCAGGATTTCCTGGTGGATGGTGGCCATCGTGTTTCTCCGTTGCGTGGAGCGCCAGCATCCGCGCATCCGGCGGCTTGTGCTGGCCGGTTTCGGACATCTTCATCCACGTTCCGCAGGCGAAGCCCGAACGGATTCGCAGCGGTCGCACCAGTGGTGCTTTCAGCATCCCCCCAGACGACCTTCTGGCATCCAATCGGGTGGTGGCAGCGCCGGCGCACGATTTGACGGTGCCGGCCGCCTGGCTGCAGGATGGAAACATGGCATTCGATCGGCGGGGCCCGGGAACTGCTGTCCGCACAGTGCGCTCGCTCGCTGCATCGGCGTGCGCCTGGGCGGCCGGGCTGCTCACGCTGGCGCTCGGCGCACATGCACCAGTCATGGCGGCGGTCCCCGACAAGCTGCCCAGCCAGGTGCTCCTGCAGCACGCGCTGGCGGAACCCTGGGTCTGGACCGCGCTGGGCAGCGGCGCCGCCCTGCTGGCTGGGGCCGGCTGGTTCCTGATGCGTCTGCGCCGCTCGAACCGCCTGCACGCGACGGTCATCGAAGAACTGCAGCAATCCCAGAACGAGTTGCAGAACCAGACGCGCATCCTGCAGTCGATCCTCGACAGCATGGGCGACAGCGTCACGGTGGCGGACGAGCATGGCCGGTTGCTGCTCGTCAATCCGGCGGCCGAACGCATGGTCGGCCACGCCGTCACCCACGGCGACTACAGCGCATGGACCCGGCAGTTCCGCCTGTACCTGCCGGATCGTGTCACTCCCTGCCCCGCGCCGGAGTTGCCCCTCGCTCGGGCGATTCGCGGAGAGTCCTGTGACGACGTGGAGCTGTACATCGCCGGCCCGATGATGCCCGAGGGCCGCTGGTTGAGCGCCAGCGCGCGCCCGTTGACCGACAAGGCGGGCGTGGCACGGGGCGGCGTGGCAGTGTTCTCGGATGTCACGGCCAGGCGGCACGCCGACGAGGAGATCCGCACGCTCAACTTCAGCCTCGAACAGCGCGTTCTGGCTCGCACGGCCGAGCTCGAACGCAGCCGCAACGCCTTGCAGGCGATCATCGAGAACGTGCCGGCCGCCGTGTTCGTGAAGGACCTCGACGGGCGCTACCTGCGCCACAACGCCCGGCTCACCGAGATCTTCGGTCGGCCCGGCGAGTCGTTCGTCGGGCTGCCGGACGACGCCGTGATCGACCACGCCACCGCCTCGCGCATGGCCGCGGAGGATCGACGGGTCGCCTCCGAAGGTCGGGTGCTGAGCTCGGAGCACCACATGCGCGGGGCGGACGGCCATCTGCGCACCTACCAGACCCATATCTTCCCGCTGCAGGATGCCCACGGAAAGTCCTACGCGGTCGGCGGCATCTCGCTCGACATCACGGATCTCAAGCAGGCCCAGCATGCCGCCGAGGCCGCCACCCAGGCCAAGAGCGAGTTCCTGGCCAACATGAGCCACGAGATCCGCACGCCGATGAACGCGATTCTCGGCATGTCCTACCTCGCGCTCCAAAGCGGCCTCAATCCGCAGCAGCACAACTACATCCAGAAGGTGCACGCCTCGGCCGAATCGCTGCTGGGCATCATCAACGACATCCTCGACTTCTCCAAGATCGAAGCGGGCAAGCTCGACATGGAGTCCATCCCGTTCAACCTGACCGACGTGATGGACAACCTGGGCAGCCTGGTCGGCCTGAAGGCCGATGAGAAGGGGCTGGAGCTGCTGTTCGTCCAGCCGCCGGAGCTGCCCACCGCGCTGGTGGGCGATCCGTCGCGCCTGGGCCAGGTGCTGATCAACCTGGGCAACAACGCGGTCAAGTTCACCGAGCGCGGCGATGTCCTGGTGGCCATCGAAGTCATCGCGCGCGACGCGGCGTCGGTGCAGCTGCGTTTCGAGGTGCGCGACACCGGTGTCGGCATGGAGCCCGAACAGCAGCAGCGGCTGTTCCAGCCGTTCTCGCAGGCCGATGCGTCGACCAGCCGGCGTTACGGCGGCACCGGCCTGGGGCTGGCGATCAGCCGGCACCTGGTGCGCCTGATGGGCGGCGAACTCGGTGTCGACAGCGCGCCGGCGCATGGCAGCCGCTTCCACTTCAGCGTGCGCTTCGGGCTGCAGCCCGAAGCCTCGACACATCCGCCTGCGCTGCAGCACGAGGGACTGCGCGGCACGCGGGTCCTGATCGTCGACGACAACGCCACTGCCCGCGAGGTGCTTGCGGGCATGACCGCCGCGCTCGGGCTGAAGGCCGAAACCGCCGTCAACGGAGTCGACGCGCTGCGCCTGGTCGGCCTCGCCGATGCCCGCGACGAGCCCTATGACCTGCTGCTGCTCGACTGGAAGATGCCCGGCATGGATGGCATCGAATGCGCGCGCGTGCTGGCGCAGCGTCCGCCGCAGCGCCACCCGACGCCACCGGTGCTGATGCTGACGGCGTTCAGCCGCGGCGAGGTGCAGCAGCGACTCGCCGCGCAGCGGGTGACCGTCGGTGCGTTGCTGATCAAACCCGTCACGCCGTCGACCCTGTTCGACGCTTGCGGTTCGGCGCTCGGTCTCGTGACGCGCCACCCCACGCGCGGCGCGCGGCGCGAAGAGGCCTTGCTCGGCCACCGCGCCAGCCTCCGCGGGGCGCGCATGCTGCTGGTGGAAGACAACGCCATCAACCGCGAACTCGCGCTGGACGTGCTGAGCCGTGCCGGCATCGTCGTCAGTGTCGCCGGCAATGGCCGGGACGCGCTCGAGGCGCTGGCCCGGCAGCAGTTCGACGGCGTGCTGATGGATTGCCAGATGCCGGTCATGGACGGCTACGCCGCAACCCGCGCGCTGCGCGAACAGCCGCAGTTCAAGCACTTGCCGGTGATCGCGATGACGGCCAACGCGATGGTGGGCGACCGCGAAAAGGTGCTCGCCGCGGGCATGAACGACCACATCGCCAAGCCCATCAAGCTCGACGAGCTGTTTGCCATCCTGGCGCGCTGGGTGCGGCCGGCCGGCGCGCCCGCGCCCGAATCGACGGGCGCGGCGAACCTCCGTGGGAGCCCCGATCCGCTCGCCGACCTGCCCGGCGTGGACACGCCCGCCGGCCTCGCCAGTGTCGCCGGCAATGCAACGCTGTACCGCAGATTGCTGTGCATGTTCCGCGATCGCGAGGCCGACTTCGCAGCCCGCTTCCGGGCCGCGCGGGCGGGCGGCGATGGCGTGGCCGCGGAGCGCATGGTGCACGACCTCAAGAGCGTCACCGGAATGCTCGCGGCGCACGGTGTCCAGCGGGCGGCGGTGGCTCTGGAGGAAGGGTGCAAACACGGCGCCGATGACGACGAGATCGATCGGCTGGTGCAGAACGTCGCGCGCCAACTCGACCCGGTCGTGGCCGGGCTGCAACCCCTGGGCGCGGCGCAAACCTCGTGAGGGCCACCAGGGTCGGCGTCAGGCCGGGACCTTGAACACCTGCCGCAAATACGCCAGAAACGTCTCGTCGTCGCACAGCAGCTTGCCCGGGCTGTCGGACAGCTTCGCGACCGGCTGGCGGTTGGCGTGGGTCAGCTTCATCACGATGTGCAGCGTCTTCAGCCCCATGTCGTTGGTGAGGTTGGTGCCGATGCCGAAGCCGCACTGAGTGCGGTCGGCGAAGTGGTCGTAGAGCGCGATCGACTTGTCGAAATCGAGCCCGTCGGAAAACACCATGCGCTTGGTGTGCGGATCGATGCGCAGCTTCTCGTAGTGCTGCAGCGCTTTTTCGCCCCACACGACCGGGTCACCGGAGTCGTGACGCAGGCCATCGAAGAGCTTGGCGAAATAGAGGTCGAAGTCGCCGAGGAAGGCGTCCATGCCGACCACGTCGGTGAGTGCGGTGCCGAGATCGCCGCGGTATTCCTGGACCCAGTCTTCGAGCGCTGCACGTTGAAAATCGCGCAGCCGCACGCCGAGCGTCTGGTAGGTCTGCAGGTACTCGTGTGCCATCGTGCCGATCGGCACGAGGTCGAGGTCACGCGCGAACAGCACGTTCGACGCGCCCTTGAAGAACTGCGGCACCTCGCGCTTGAAGGTGGCGACGACCTCGCGCTGCCAGTCGCCCGAGAAGCGCCGCCGCACGCCGAAGTCGAAGAACTCGAACGGATGCCGGCGCGGTGGCAGCTTCTCGAATTCACGCAAGCGTGCGACCTTGGCCTTCAGTCGCTTGCGGCCTTCGGCCAGCGCCACGGTCTGGTCGAAGCGCCGAAAATACAGCTCGTTGACGATTGCCAGCACGTAGATCTCGAACGCCATCACATGCACCTGCGGGCCGTTCGCGACGATCTCTAGCTTCGGGCCGTTCGCACTCGCGCTGATGAACTCGCGCTGGAACTGGAAGATGCGCAGGAAGTCGACGAAGTCAGAGCGGATGAAGCGCAGTCCGCCGAGGTAGGCAAGCTCGCCCGCATCGAGGCGCAACGAGCACAGGTGATCGAGCTGCTGGTTCACATCGGCGAGCAGCTCGGCGAGCGGGTAGGCCGGCTCGTTGCGGCAGACGAAGGTGTATTCGGCCTGCGTCTGCGGGTGCCGGTGCAGCATCGTCTGCCACATCGTGAACTTGTACAGATCGGTGTCGAGCAGGCTGTG
>JBDUAG010000172.1:0-7318 GCA_040004785.1 Burkholderiales bacterium
TCGGCGAGATCGACGACCCGGGCATGGAGATCGAGATCGCGGTGCGCAAGTACGAAGTGCCGCACCAGTTCTCGCCCGAAACGCTGGCGCAGTCCGCGACCTTGCCCGACAGGATCAGGCCCATCGACCGCAAGAACCGCATCGACCTGACCGACGTGGCGCTCGTCACCATTGACGGCGAAGACGCGCGCGACTTCGACGATGCCGTCTATTGCGAGCCCGCAAGGATCGGCCGCGTCAAGACGCCAAACGGCTGGCGGCTTATCGTCGCGATCGCCGATGTGAGCCACTATGTGAAACCCGGTGAACCGATCGATGACGACGCCTACGAGCGCGCCACCTCGGTGTACTTTCCGCGGCGCGTGATACCGATGCTGCCGGAGAAGCTCTCCAACGGCCTGTGTTCGCTGAACCCGAACGAGGATCGTCTGGCGATGGTGTGCGACATGCTCGTCACCGCGGCCGGCGAAATCCACGCCTACCAGTTCTTCCCGGCGGTGATCTGCTCGCACGCGCGCTTCACCTACAACGAGGTCGCCGCGATCCTGGCGAACACGCGCGGGCCTGAAGCGGCCAAGCGCAAGGAACTGGTGCCCGATCTGCTCAACCTGCACGAGGTCTACCGTGCGCTGCTGAAGGAGCGCAACAAGCGTGGTGCGATCGACTTCGAGACCACCGAGACGCAGATCGTCTGCGACGAGAACGGCCGCATCGAGAAGATCGTGCCGCGCACGCGCACCGAGGCGCACAAGCTGATCGAGGAGGCGATGCTCGCGGCCAACGTCTGCTCCGCCGATTTCATCGCGCTGGCCAAGCATTCATCGCTCTACCGCGTGCACGAAGGGCCGACACCCGAGAAGAAGACGCTGCTGCAGAACTACCTGCGCGCGCTGGGCTTGGGCTTGAGCATCAGCGACGACCCGAAGCCGGGCGAATTCGCGGCGATCGCCGCCGCGACCAAGGATCGCCCGGACGCGATGCAGATCCACACGATGCTGCTGCGCTCGATGCAACAGGCGATCTACACCGCCACCAACTCCGGCCACTTCGGGCTGGCCTATGAGGCCTACACGCACTTCACCAGCCCGATCCGGCGCTATCCCGATCTGCTGGTGCACCGCGTCATCAAGGCCTTGCTGAGCGGCAAGCGCTACCACCTGCTGACGGGGCCGAGCAACCCGCAACCGTCGAACCGCAAGAGCGCAAAGCCGGTCAAGTCGGCCAACGCCGAAGACGAGAAGTGGGAAGTCGCCGGCGTGCATTGCAGCGTCAACGAGCGCCGCGCCGACGAGGCTTCGCGCGATGTCGAAGCTTGGCTGAAGTGCCGCTACATGCGTGAGCACCTCGGCGAGGAATACGGCGGCACGGTGAGCGCGGTGACGAGCTTCGGCCTGTTCGTGCAGCTCGACGGTCTGTATGTCGAAGGCCTGGTGCACATCACCGAGCTCGGCGGCGAGTACTACCGCTTCGACGAGATTCGGCAGGAGTTGCGCGGCGAGCGCAGCGGTGTGCGCTACGTGGTCGGCTCGCGTGTGCGGGTGCAGGTCAGCCGCGTCGACCTCGACGGCCGCAAGATCGACTTCCGCATGGTGCGCGAAGGCGAAGACGACACCGGCCTGATGCGCGCGCGGCGCGACAAACCGGCGACCTCGGCCGCCGGCGAGCTCGCCGCCGTGAAGGAAGCCGATCGCGCGACCAAAACGGCCACCAAGGCCAAGTCGCGCGGCGCGGCCGGTGGCAAGACACACCCGGTGCGCGCGGCCAAGTCCGCCGCGCGCAAAGCCGGCGGGCGTGCCTCAGGCAAGTCGTCCACCCGGCGCTGAGTTTTTCGACCAACAGGAACCCGAGAGATGACGATTCGATTCGACGGCCGCGTGGCGATCGTGACCGGTGCCGGCGGCGGCCTCGGCCGGCAACATGCACTGGCGCTCGCGGCGCGTGGTGCCAAGGTGGTGGTGAACGACCTCGGCGGCACGCTGGACGGCAACGGCGGCACACCGCTGTCGGCACAGAAGGTGGTCGACGAGATCACCGCCGCGGGCGGTGTCGCGATGGCGAGCGGCGCGTCGGTCACCGATGCGGCCGCGGTGCAGACGATGGTCGATGGGACGATGGCCGCGTGGGGCCGCGTCGACATCCTCGTCAACAACGCCGGCATCTTGCGCGACAAGAGCTTCACAAAGATGGCGCTGGAGGACTTCCGGCTCGTCGTCGAAGTCCATCTAATGGGCGCGGTGAACTGCACCAAGGCGGTCTGGGACGTGATGCGCGCCCAGAACTACGGCCGCATCGTGATGACGACCTCGTCGAGCGGCCTGTACGGCAACTTCGGCCAGTCGAACTACGGCGCGGCGAAGATGGCGCTGGTCGGCCTGATGCAGACGCTCTCGATCGAAGGCGCGAAGAACGACATCCGCGTCAACTGCCTCGCGCCGACCGCGGCCACGCGCATGACCGAGAACCTGATGCCCGAGGCGGTGCTGAAGCTGCTGCAACCCGAGGCGGTGACGCCGGGGCTGTTGGCGCTGGTGGCCGAGGACGCGCCGACGCGCGCGATCCTGTGTGCCGGTGCTGGCGCATTTGAGCGCGCACACATCACGTTGACGCCGGGCATCTTCGTCGGCCTGCCTGGCGATGCGGCCGAGCAGGTGGCGCTGAACTTCGAGGCGCTGTCGGATCGCGCCGGCGAGATCGTGCCGGAGAGTGGCAACGCGCAAGGCATGAGCGAAACCGGCAAGGCGATGCGCGCGCTGAGCTGAACGCTGCCGCGGCGCCGATCAGCGCCGGTGCAGCCGCTCGATCAAATCGCCGGCGAGCAGCGCGCCGGGAGGCTGCGGCTCGGCCGCAGCACCGTGTTCCGCCACGGCCTGAATGGCGACGGCGAACGCTGTCGCCGGCTCGTCGCCAGCCCCCAGTTGCGCCCAGCGCCCGCCGAGCCAGCCGGCCAGCACATCGCCCGTGCCTGCGCTGGCCAGCGCAGCGTTGCCGGTGCTGTTGATGCGGGCGATCTGCTCTGGCGCGGCGATGACGCTGCCCGAGCCCTTCAACACGACGATGGACCGATAACGCGCCGCCAGCGCATTGGCCGCCCGCAATCGGTCGGCCTGCACCTCGGCCGTCGTGCAATCGAGCAGGCGCGCGGCTTCGAGCGGGTGCGGCGTCAGCACGGTCGCGAGGCCACGGCCGGCGCGTGCGTGCAGCAAAGGCAGGAGCACGGCATCGCGTGCCAGCGCGTTCAGCGCATCGGCGTCGAGCACGAGTCGCCTGGCGAGGCTCAGCAGGCGCGGCAGCGGGCCTCGCACCGCATCGCCGCCCCCGCAACCGCAGACGACCGTGCTGGCTCCGAGCACGGCGGGTGCACCTTGCGCCCAGCCGTGACGGAACATCAGCTCGGGCCGCAGTGCGTCGAGCCCCATGCCCGCCGCCGGATCAAGCAACTCGACGAAGACGCGCCCGGCGCCCGCGGCTTGGCCGGCGCGCGCCGCCAGCAGCGCTCCGCCGCACATGCCGTTAGCGCCGCCGACGACGGCCAGGTCGCCAAAGTTGCCCTTGTGCTGCGTGTGCCGACGCGCGCGCACGGCGCCTGCGCTGGACAGCCACGCCTCCGGGACGTCGCCCGATGCGTCGATGCCCAGCGTGTCCAGCCAGACGCTGCCGGCGTGATCGCGGCCCGCGGCACTGAACAGGCCGGGTTTCAGGCCGATCATCGTGAGCGTGTGCGCAGCCGTGACGCATGCGGCCCCGAGCGGCTGGCCGGTGTTTGCGTGCAGCCCCGAGGGCACGTCGATGGCGAGCACCGGGCAGGGCAGCGCATTGAGGTGGCGGATGGTGGCCTCGAGCGCGCCTTGCGGCGGGCGGCTCGCGCCGATACCCAGCAGCGCGTCGATCGCCAGGTCGGGTGGGGCCATCGCGTCGCCATCAATCTTCGCGCCGGCGGCTTGCGCGCGGGCCAGCGCCGCGCGCGCGTCGGCCGGCAGCAAGGCCGCATCGCCGATCAGGGAGATCACCACGCGCTTGCCCCAGCGCTGCAGGTGGTATGCGGCTTCCAGGCCATCGCCGCCGTTGTTGCCCGGGCCGGCGGCGATCCAGATCTGCCGGGCATGCGGCGTGAGCGCAAGGGCAAGCCGCGCCGTGGCTTCGCCGGCGCGCGCCATCAGCGCATAGGGCGGCAGCGACGCGGCAGCGCGCTGCTCCAGCAGTCGTGTGTGTGCGATGTCGAACAGCGCGAGCCCGTGGGAGGCGAGTTCGTGAGAGGGCGGCAGGACGCGTTGCATCGCGATCAGCCGCTCAGGCGCTCCACACCCAAGCCATCGGTGTCGATGCGGGCCGGGCGGCCCACGATTGCATCGGCGAGCAGACGCGCCGAGCCACACGACAGCGCCCAGCCGCTCGATCCGTGGCCGAGGTTGAGCCAGACGCCGTCGATGCCGCTGCGGCCGAGCACCGGTGGGCCGTCAGGCAGCATCGGCCGCGCGCCTTTCCAGCGCTGCGCCTGGCTCATGCGAGCACTGCCGGGAAACCAGTCGTGCAGCACCTTGTAGAGCGTCGCCAGGGAGCTCTTGTGGTACGTGGTGGCCGAGCCGCCGATCTCGGCACTCCCCGCCACGCGCACGCGAGAACCCAGGCGGCTGATCGCGACCTTGTAGCGCTCGTCCATCAACGCCGAGCGCGGGCCGTGCCCGCCGTGCGCGTCGGCGTCGCGCAGCGGCGCGGTGATGGAGTAGCCGTGCACCGCCTGCAAGGGCAGCTTCAGCCCGAGCGGCCGCAGCAGGCCGACTGACTCAAGGGCAGCGCAGACGACGACGGCATCGAAGCCTTCTGTGACCGCCTGCTGCATCGTCGGCTGCGTGTCCTGCGCGTCGTTGAGCGCGTTCTCGCTCGTGGTGCTCAACGTGCTGTGCGCGTGCGGCGGCGCGTACTCGTGTACCAGCTGCGGCAGCGGGCCCCTGATGATCCGTTGCACTTCGGTATTGAACCGGAATCGCGCGCCCAGTCGCTGCGCCTCGCGCACCAGCAGGTGGCTGAACTGGCGGCAGTTGCCGACCTCGTCGTCCGGCAGGTGAATGCCGGCGCGCAGTTCGGTCTCCGGGCTCAGGTTGGGCTCGACGGCGCGGCACTGCTCGGCGCTGAGCATCTTGAAGCGCGTGCCCAGTTCGGCCAGAGAGGACAGGCCCGGCCGCGCCAGCCGCAGATCGTCATCACTGCGCAGCAGCACGAGGTAGCCGTCGCTGCGTTCGTAGTCGAGCTTCAGGTCCGTTGTGAGCGAGTGCAGGCGCTCGCGGCTGAACACGGCCAGGCGCTGCATGCGCAAGCGGTTCGACTGGTAGGTACTCAGCTGGCAGGCGCGCCACCACTGCCACATCCAGGGGAGGGTGTCTGCGTGCAGGCCGCGCAGTCGCACCGGCGCGTGCCGGCTCATCATCAGTTTCAACACCTTGGCCGGCATGCCAGGCGCCGCCCACGGCGTGACGTAGCCGGGTGCGATCAGGCCGGCGTTCGCGAAGCTCGTTTCCGCGGCGACACTGCCGCGACGCTCGAACACCGAGACCTCATGGCCATCGGCGCTGAGCTCGTAAGCAGTGGTGACGCCGATGATGCCGGCTCCGACGACGGCGACCTTCATGCGCTGGGCTTCGTCAACGCCGCTTCGATCGCGAGCGAGACGTCGAGCACGGTGTCGTCGCGCAGTGCGCCGCTCCACACCATCAGACCGACCGGCATCTCGCCCGGCGCGTGGCAGGGCAGCGAGAGCGCGCAGCCGTCGAGCATGTTGGCGATCAGCGTGTTGCGCAGCAGCAGCGCGTTGGTGGCGAAGAAGGCATCGTCGCTGGCGAGCAGCGGCGCGATCGGCGGCGCGACGATGGGCACGGTCGGGCTCAGCATCGCGTCGAAGCCGGTCATGCCGTGCGCCATGCGGGCAATCCAGGCGCGGCGCGCTTGCAGCAGGTCGATGTAGTCGGCCGCGCTCATCGATTCGCCGCGGCGAATCCGCACCACCACACGCGGGTCGTAGCCGGATTCGGCTGTGGCCAGCAACCGGCGGTGCCAGGCCCAGGCTTCCGGTGGCGAGAAGCTGGCGGGAACATCGGCCAGTGCGGCGAGGGCGATCTCTTCGACGTGCGCGCCAGCCAAGCGCAGGCGCACGAGCGTGCGTTCGAACGCACCGCGGACGGTGGCATCGAGGCCGTCGAGCATCACGGTAGTCGGCACCGCCAGTCGCAACGCTGCCAGGGGCTTCGCGGCAAACGTCACGCGGCGAGCCGCGAGCACCTCGTGCACCACCACCGCGTCGCGCACCGAGAGGGTGATGGCGCAGGCCGTGTCGAGCGTGGTCGAGAGCGGGATCGCACCCTCGGTCGGCGTCAGCCGGGCGGTGTTCTTGAACCCGACCAGGCCCTGCAACGCGGCCGGGATGCGGATCGAGCCGGCCGTATCGGAGCCGAGCGCAGCCCACGCCACCCCGGTGGCGACCGAGACCGCGCCGCCGGAGGTCGAGCCGCCGGGGATGCGGGGCTGCGGGTCGAGCAACGCGGTGACCGGGTTGGCCGGCGTGCCGAAGTGCGGGTTGATGCCGACGCCGGAGAATGCGAACTCCGACATATTCGTGCGGCCTATCAATGCGGCACCAGCGTGGCGCAGCCGGGCCACGGCGGGGGAGTCGGCCGCGGCCGGGGCGTTTCGGGCCAGCACGGTCGAGCCGGCGGTCGTGATCTCGCCCTGCACATCGAACAGATCCTTCACGCTGAGCGCCAGGCCCGCCAGCGGCGGCATCGCCGCCCCGGTGGCGCGCCGGGCGTCCGCGGCGCGCGCGGTGTCCATGGCGGTGTCGAAGCTCGTGCTGATGAAAGCGTGGCGGTTCGCCGGGCTGCGCGCGGCAGCGATGCTGGCGTCCAGCCGCTCGCTCGCATCGGCGTGCGCGGGAAGGCCGGTCAGGTCGGATGTCATGTCAGTGCTATACTCGACCGGCTTGGCTGGACGTGGCGCGGTGCCTCACCCACAAGTAAATCGCGAACCGGCTGTTTGAAGGTGTTGCGACAAGCGTGTCGCGAGGTGTCGCGGCAGGTTTGCCGCGATTCAAGCCGGATTCTAGAACCAACCTTTGGAGTCCTCATGACTGTCACGATGCGTGAAATGCTGGAAGCCGGTGTCCACTTTGGCCACCAGACCCGCTTCTGGAACCCCAAGATGGCCCCGTACATCTACGGCCATCGCAACAAGATCCACATCATCAACCTCGAGAAGACGCAGCCGCTCTTCAACGATGCGATGAAGTTCATCCGCCAGATCGCCGCCAAGCGCGGCACGGTGCTGATGATCG
>JBDUAG010000173.1:0-7282 GCA_040004785.1 Burkholderiales bacterium
TCGCGATCCTGCACGAGCTGCAGCGCGACGCGCGCCTGTCGAACACCGAGCTCGCCGCGCGCATCGGCATCTCGGCCGCGCCAACCTGGAGGCGCGTCAAATGGCTCGAAGAGCAGGGCTTCATCACCGGCTACCGCGCCGAGATCGACCGCCGCAAGATCGGCCTGGGCGTGCTCGCGTTCGTGCGCATCGACGCCGACCGCAACACCGCGTCCTCCACCCGCGAACTCGAGGACAAGATCCGTCGCATGCCCGAGGTGATCTCGTGCCACTACATCTCGGGCTCGGGCACCTTCGAGCTGCAGGTGATGGCGACCGACCTCGACGCGTTCTCGAAGTTCTCGCTCGAGGTGCTGCTGAACCTGCCGCATGTGAAGGACGTGCACACCAGCTTCTCGCTCGGCGAGGTGAAGGCCGGCGCGGCGCTGCCGCTGACGCACCTGCGCAGCGCGCCCTAGCGCTCAGAGTGTGAGAGGGAATCCAATGCGCGGGTGCATTGGATTCCCTCTCACACTCTCAGCTCAGGACAGTGCCCGCTCGATCTCCGCGAAACTGTCGGCGATCGGCGTCAGCGTGAGCTGCGTGCCGAGTTGCCGCTCGACCTGCGAGCGGGAGACGACGCCGCGCACACGCCGCGGACCTTGCGGCGAATCCGCCTGCACCACGAGCAGGTGGTTGCGACCGAAGCGCTTCAGCGTGGCGATCACGTTGCTCACCGTGGCCGCGCGCATGCGCTCGTGGTCGATCGCGTCCAGCACGGCCAAGCCGGTCATCACGTCGCCCACGGTCAGATCGTCGTAGTGCACGTTGCGCTCGTGGACGAGTCGCATCTGCCGCTCGCCGCTCAGGTCGGTGCTCGTCACCAGCCCCACGATCGACGGCATGTCGGTCACGACGAACAGCATGCGCACACCCAGGTAGATCATCATCTGCTCGGCCTGGCGCAGGCTGGTGGAAGGGCTCGTGGTGGCGGCCTTCACCTGCAGCAGGTCGGTCATCACCTCGAGCGCGGGCGAGTCGAGCGTGACGCGCGACGCGTGTCCCGGCGTGGACTGCGCGATGGCCGCGCCGGCCTCGAGGCGGAATGTCGGCAGGGGGGCGTCTGGGTTCATCTCGGCTCTCGATGTGTTTGTGGGCTGAAGATACTCCACTTGCCGACCAAGGCCGAATTCAAAAGCAAGACCCGGAGTGCGGAAAGGGCGCGCGTTTCACAGAATCCTTCCATCGATGTTTCAATCGTTGAAAGGGATTCCATGAACATGAGCACCCGAACCGAATACCTCGCTGCCGCGACCGTCGCCGATCCGCGCTGGGCCGCGGTTGGCGCGCGCGACGCGCGGGCGGACGGCAGCTTCTTCTATTCGGTCAAGACCACCGGCGTGTACTGCCGCCCCTCGTGCGCGGCGCGGCCGGCGCGGCCCGAGAACGTCGCGTTCCACGCCAGCGCGATGGATGCCGAACGTGCCGGCTTTCGCGCGTGCCAACGCTGCCGGCCGAACGACGCCTCGCTGGCCGAGCGCAACGCCTCGACCGTCGCCGATCTCTGCCGCTTCATCGAAGCCGCCGAGCAGCCGCCGACGCTGGATGAACTCGCCGCCCACGCGGGCTTCAGCGCACACCACCTGCACCGCGTCTTCAAGGCGATCACCGGCGTGACGCCGAAGGCCTACGCCGTCGCGCATCGCGCACAGCGCGTGCGGCAGGCGCTGGCGCGCAGCGAGACCGTCACCGCGGCGATCTATGACGCCGGCTACAACTCCAGCGGCCGCTTCTACGAAGCCGCGAACGGCCTGCTCGGCATGACGCCGACGCAGCTGCGCGCCGGCGGTGCCGACACCGACATCCGCTTCGCGATCGGCGCCTGCTCGCTCGGTGCGATCCTGGTCGCGCAGAGCGGCCGCGGTGTCTGCGCGATCGCGCTCGGCGACGACCCCGCGGCGCTCGCCCGCGAGCTGCAGGATCGCTTCCCGAACGCGCGGCTGACCGGCGACGACCCGACCTTCGCGCGCCTCGTCGCGCAGGTCGTCGGCTTCGTCGAGGCGCCAGCGCTTGGCCTCGACCTGCCGCTCGATGTGCGCGGCACCGCGTTCCAGCAGCGCGTGTGGCAGGCGCTGCGCGAGCTGCCGGCCGGCGCCACCGTGAGCTATGCGGAGGTGGCCGCGCGCATCGGCGCACCGGGCTCGGTGCGGGCGGTCGCACAGGCTTGCGGTGCGAACACGATTGCGGTCGCGATCCCGTGTCATCGTGTCGTGCGCACCGATGGCGCGCTGTCGGGCTACCGCTGGGGTGTGGTGCGCAAGCAGGCGCTGCTGGCGCGTGAGGCCACGGCGTGAGCGAGCGGATGCACGGGCGCATCGACGCGATCGACTGGGCCGGCGTCGCCGCCGAACTCGACGCGCAAGGCAGCGCGACGATCGCCAGGCTGCTTTCGCCCGCCGAGTGCGTCACCGTCGCCGCGATGTATGCGAACGAGCAGGGCTTTCGCAGCCGCGTCGTGATGGGTCGTCACGGCTTCGGGCGCGGCGAGTACAAGTACTTCAGCTACCCGCTGCCCGAGTTCGTGGCGGACCTGCGCAGCGCGCTGTACCCGAAGCTCGTGCCGATCGCGAACCGCTGGCATGAAGCGATGGGCGTCGAGACGCGCTTTCCAGAGAGCCACGCCGCGTTCATCGAACGCTGCCACGCCGATGGGCAGACTCGGCCGACGCCGCTGCTGCTGCAGTACCGCGAGGGCGACTACAACTGCCTGCATCAGGATCTGTACGGCGCGCAAGTGTTCCCGCTGCAGGTCGTGGTGCTGCTCTCGGAGCCCGGGCGTGACTTCAGGGGCGGTGAGTTCGTGATGACCGAGCAGCGGCCGCGCATGCAATCGCGTCCGCAGGTCGTGCCGCTGCGCCAGGGCGATGCAGCGGTGATCGCGGTTCACCACCGACCGGTACAGGGCACGCGCGGCGTCTACCGCGTCAACCTGCGCCACGGCGTGAGCCGCGTGCGCTCCGGGCAGCGGCACACCGCCGGCATCGTGTTCCATGACGCGGCCTGAGCCTCGCGCGATGACCTTCGAGCTGTTCGACGCGCCCGACGATGCCGAGCCCGCGACCCCGCCACTGGCCGAGGGCGCGATGCTGCTGCGCGGCTTCGCGCGGCCGATGCAGGACGCCTTGCTCGCCGACGTGCGCAGCGTGATCGCGGCCGCGCCGTTGCGCCACCTGACGACGCCCGGCGGTCTGCGCATGTCGGTGGCGATGACGAACTGCGGCGCGCTCGGCTGGGTCAGCGAGCGCCGCGGTTACCGCTACGACGCGCTCGACCCGGACAGCGGCCTGGCGTGGCCGGCGATGCCGGCGTCGTTTCGATCGCTCGCGGCGCAGGCCGCCGCGCGGGCCGGTTTCGAGGGTTTCGCGCCCGACGCCTGCCTGATCAACCGCTACCGCCCCGGCGCCAGGCTCTCGCTGCACCAGGACCGCGACGAGCACGACTTTCGCGCTCCGATCGTCTCGGTCTCGCTCGGCGTCCCGGCGGTGTTTCTGTTCGGCGGCCTGCAGCGCGCCGACAAGGCCCTGCGCGTGCGCTTGCAGCACGGCGATGTGGTGGTCTGGGGCGGCGCGTCGCGGCTGCGCTTTCACGGGGTGTTGCCGCTCGCCGACGCCGAACACCCGCTCCTCGGTGCGCAACGCATCAACCTGACATTCCGTCGCGCGGGCGCGCCGATCGCTCCACTATGATGGGCGCGGTTGGCGTGTGCCGGCCACGACCATGGAGCAGGAATGAAGTTGTCATCGGGTGGGACCAAGGTTGCGCGCATGGCGCGTGTGGGCACGGCGATCGCGGGCCTGCTGGCGCTGGCCAGCTGCGGCGGGGGCGGCGACGGCGGCACGCCGGTCTTCAACGGCTCCGGCGGGTTGGTCGCTTCGAGTTCGGTCGCGCAGCGTTGCGTGGCACCACGCAGCGGCACGTCGGACGTGTTGGGCACGCTGGCCGACGAGAAGAGCTGGGTTCGTTCGTGGATCGATGAAACCTACCTCTGGTACCAGGACGTGCAGGCGCTGAACACCACCACCTTGAACGCGAGCAACTACGCGACGCCGGAGGACTACTTCGACGTCCTCAAGTCGCCGCTGCTGACCACATCGGGCAAGGAGAAGGATCACTTCCACTTCATCTACGACACGCCGACCTGGATCGCGTTGTCGCAGAGCGGGGTCTCCTACGGCTACGGCTTCGAGGTCGCGTTGACTCAGGCTCCCGCGCCCCAGTACACGCCGCGTAAGGCGCAGGTTGCGTACACCAACGCGGGCACGCCGGCGGCGACCGCAGGCATCGCGCGCGGGGCGCAGATACTCACAGTTGATGGCGTCGATCTGGTGAACGGCTCCGATGTCGTGACGCTCAACGCCGGGCTGTTCCCGACCGTGGCCGGGACGCACACCTTCGGCGTGCTCGACCTCGGCGCGACCACGCCGCGCAACGTCACGCTGACCGCGGCCGCGCTGGCGCCCTCGACGGTGCAGAACGTCAAGACCCTGCCGGCGCCGAACCAGACCGTCGGCTACATGCAGTTCAACGACCACCTCGCGACCTCCGAGGCGCAGCTCGTGACGGCGATCAACCAGCTCAAGACCAGCGGCATCACCGAGCTGATGCTGGACCTTCGCTACAACGGCGGCGGCTACCTCGACGTGGCGAGCGAACTCGCCTTCATGATCGCTGGCCCGACGCCGACCAGCGGTATGACCTTCGAGCGGGAGCAGTTCAACGACAAGAACCCGTTCGGGCTGACGGCCGCACAGACGATCACGCCGTTCCACTCGACCGCGCAGGGCTTCTCGCTCAGCAGCGGCACGGCCTTGCCGAGTCTGAACCTGTCGCGCGTGTTCGTGCTCGTCGGCGCCGGCACCTGCTCGGCCAGCGAAGCCATCGTCAACGGTCTGCGCGGCGTCGGCGTGCAGGTCAACCTGATCGGCGCGACCACCTGCGGCAAGCCTTATGGCTTCTTCCCGCAGGACAACTGCGGCACGACCTACTTCTCGATCCAGTTCCAGGGTGTGAACCAGCTCGGCCAGGGCGACTACGCAGATGGCTTCGTGCCGACCTGCGCCGCGTCGGACGACTTCACGCACCAGCTCGGCGACCCCGCCGAAGGCCGACTCGCCGCCGCGCTGACCTACCGCGCGACCGGCGTGTGCGCGCCGGTGGCCAAGGCGCAAGGCGTGGGCGGCGTGGCCGCATTGCCGGAGCCGACGCTGATGCGCAACCCGTTGCGCGAGAACCGGATCTTCCGGCGCTAAGCGCCGAGATCAGCGGCGGGCGGCAGCGCGAGGCTCGCGCGCAACCCGCCGCCCTCGGCGCGCGCGAGTTCGAGCCGCCCGCCGTGCTGGCGCGCGACGCGCTCGACGATCGCCAGGCCGAGGCCCGAACCCGGTGCGCCATCGCGCGCGGCGCTGGCGCGGCGAAACGGCTGCTTCACCGCGTCGAGATCGGCCTCCGCGATGCCGGAGCCGGCATCCACGACGTCGATGCGGGCCCAGCCCAGCACGTTCGCCGTGCGCAGGCAGACCGGCGCCCGGCCGTGCCGGAACGCGTTCTCGATCAGGTTCACGATCGCGCGCCTCAGTGCGTTGCGGTGCATGCGCACGATGGGCGTCGGCTCCAGCGCGAGCGTCAGCACCTGGCCGTGATCGCCGCAGGCCGTGGCGATCTCGCGTGCCAGTGATTGAACGTCGCCGGGCGTTGCCGCTTCGCCGGCGTCGCCCGCACCGTCGCGCGCGAAGTCGAGGAACTGGCCGACGATCGCGTCCAGTTCCTCGATGCTGCGCGCCATGCTCGCGACCAGCGCCGGCTCGCTCTGCTCGCTCAGGATCTCCACGCCCAGCCGCAGCTTGGTCAGCGGCGTGCGCAGGTCGTGCGAGATGCCGGCCAGCATCAGCGCGCGTTCGCGCTCGGCGCGCGCCAGGCTTTCGGTCATCCGGTTGAAGCTGCCGGCCAGCGCCGCGACTTCGGTCGGCCCGTCCTCGGCCAAGCGCGGAGGCGTGGCGCCGCTGGCGAGCACTTGCGCGGCCTGCACCACCTCGGCGAGTGGCCGGTGCAGGCGGCGCTGGATCAACAGCGCGCCGATCAGCGCGAGCACGACACAGCTCAGCGAGGCCACCAGCCAGGCGCCGGTGAATTCGCGCGCCGGCAACAGGCCGGGCAGCACGATCCAGTGCGTCGCGCCGTCGAGCATGAGGCGCACCGCGAGGCTGCCGCCGGCCTCGCGCCGCCAGACGATCTCGCCGCCCTCGGCCGCGACCTTCGCCGACACCGAGCGCACGAAGTTGCGCTCGACCGGCGTCAGCAGCATGCGCACCGCGTCGCCGCGTTCGGGCGTGGGCGGCAGGTTCGCGAGCGCGCGCTGGTTGAACTGCTCGACGAACGCGCCGCGCTGCGCCGCCGGCAGCGAGACCAGCCCGGCGCGGATGGCGCTGACGTTGCGTGCCAGGCTCTCGCTGAACAGCTGGTAGCGCGGCTTCACGATCAACTCGCGCACCAGCACCAGGCTGACGAGCTGGCCGATCACCATCAGCCCGACGATCAGCAGCGCGTTGCGCCCGAACAGGCTGCGCGGCCACCAGCTCATGACGGCCCCTCGTCCGTCGGGTACGCCGGCCGATCCCCCGGGGGAATGAGCCTTGCTTGGGGCGGCCCGGCGCGGCGGCTCATGGGCTCTTGCCCTCCGGCACGAACACATAGCCCACGCCCCACACCGTCTGGATGTGGCGCGGCTGCGCCGGGTCGGTCTCGATCAGGCGGCGCAGGCGCATCACCTGCACGTCGATGCTGCGGTCGGTGGCCTCGTGGTCGCGGCCGCGTGCGAGCTCGATCAGGCGGTCGCGGCCGAGCGGGCGGTTCGGGTGCAGCGCGAGGGCCTGCAGCAGCGTGAACTCGCCGGTGGTCAGCGCTACGTCCTGCGCCGCGCCGTTGACGTGCCGTTCGAGCCGGCGTGCGCCGAGGTGCAGCGTGAAGTCGCCGAAGGTCACGCTGCCGTCGCCCGGCAACGGCCCGGTGTGCGCGCCCAGCATGCGCTGGCGCCTCACCAGTGCCTGGATGCGCGCGAGCAGCTCGCGCGGGTTGAAGGGCTTGGGCAGGTAGTCGTCCGCGCCCATCTCCAGGCCGATGATGCGGTCGAGCGGGTCGCCGCGCGCGGTGAGCATCACGATCGGGATCGTCTCGCCCTGCGCGCGCAGGCGGCGGCAGATCGAGAGGCCGTCTTCGCCCGGCATCATCACGTCGAGCACCAGCACGT
>JBDUAG010000174.1:0-7275 GCA_040004785.1 Burkholderiales bacterium
GCACCGGGTGCTTGCTCTTGCTGTGCTGCTGGATCAGCCGGAAGATCAGCTCGCCCTCGCGGCCCGCGTCGCAGGCGTTGATGAGCTCGCTCACGTCCTTGCGCTTGACGAGCTTCATGATCGCGCCGAGCCGGCCCTTGCTCTTGTCGATCGGGTTCAGGTCGAAGTGCGGCGGAATCACTGGCAGGTTCGCGAAGCTCCACTTGCCGCGCTTGACGTCGAACTCCTCCGGCGCCTTGATCTCCAGCAGGTGGCCGACGGCCGAGGTGACCAGGTACGCGTCGCTCTCGAAGTATTCGTCGTGCTTGTCGAACTTGCCTGCCTGCGGCGTAAGCGCGCGCACGATGTCCTGTGCGACGGAGGGCTTCTCGGCAATGATGAGTGACTTGGTCATATGTCTTTTCTGGGTTGGCTGCGTGGAAGGCCACGCCGCATCAATACAATCCGGGCTTCTCGCGCGCACGTGTACACGCGCGCGCACCCATGAATTCAATGTACATAAAGAATCCGATGACGCAAGCGAGTGCCACGAGTACCCCCGCCGCCAAGACCAACGGGCGCCGCATCCAGGTGCGCAAGTCCGGGGTTCACGGCAAGGGCGTGTTCAGTGTCGCGCCGCTCAAGAAGGGCGAGCTGGTCATCGAATACAAGGGCGAAGTCATCGACTGGCAGGAGGCGTTGCGCCGCCACCCGCATGACCCGACCGACCCGGACCACACCTTCTACTTCCACATCGATGAGCACAACGTGATCGATGCGAAGCACGGTGGCAACGCCGCGCGCTGGATCAACCACGCCTGCACGCCCAACTGCGAGGCCGACGAGGTCGACGGCCGCATCTTCATCAAGGCACTGCGCGCGATCAAGCCGGGCGCCGAATTGTTCTACGACTACGGCCTGATCATCGACGAGCCCTACACGCGCAAGCTGAAGAAGCAGTTCGAGTGCCGCTGCGGCACCAAGGATTGCCGCGGCACGATGCTCGCGCCCAAGAGAAAGCGCTGACACGGCCATGACGGAACAACCGCCACCGATCCCGCTGCAATGGGGCGCCGAGGCCCTGTGGCAGCAGCTCGAGCCGCTGCTGCCGGGCCTGAGCGTCGAGGTCGTCCACACCACCCGCTCGACCAACACGGCGCTGCTGGAGCGCGCCCGCGCGGTGCGCGACACCGGCCCCGGCAGCCTCGACGCCATCGTGCGCGCCAGTGTTGAGAGCGGCGCCTTCGGCCGCCGCCGCATCGACCTGCAACCCTGCCTGCTGGTCGCCGAGCACCAGACCGCGGGGCGCGGGCGCCAGGGTCGCGCCTGGCATTCGTCGCCGGGTGCGTCGCTCACCTTCTCCCTCGCGTTGCCACTCGCGGTGGCGGACTGGTCGGGCCTGTCGCTCGTGGTCGGCGTCGCGCTCGCCGAAGCGCTCGACGACGCGCCGCCCGCCACACCCCGCATCGGTCTGAAATGGCCCAATGACCTGTGGCTGCTCGACGCGCCGAACACGACGCGCAAGCTCGGTGGGATCCTGATCGAGACCGTCGCCGCGGGCGCCCAGCGGCTCGCGATCATCGGCATCGGCCTGAACATACGGCGGTTCGAGCCGACCGAGGTCAACACCGGGTTCGCGCCGCTGCACGAACTCGACGCCGCCGCCACTGCGCCCGCGGTCCTCGCGCGCGTGGCCTTGCCGCTGGTGCAGGCACTGCAGCAGTTCGAGCGCGAGGGCTTCGCGGCCTTCGCTGCACGCTTCGCGGCGCGGGATGTGCTGCTCGGCCGCCACGTCACGACCACGCTGTCCGAGGTGCCCCAAGGCATCGCGCGCGGCGTCTCGGCGCAGGGTGCGCTGCTGGTCGAGACCGACACCGGCCTGCAGCACGTCGGCAGCGGCGAGGTCAGCGTGCGGCTGGCGCGCCCGCCCGCAGGCTGAGACGCCTAGGAAGCACGCGTGCTCCGGATCCTCGTCGCCGCGCTGCTCATCGCCAACCTCGGCTTCTACGCATGGAGCGAGGGCTGGCTCGACAACATCGTCGGCGTGCGCTCCATCGGCGACCGCGAGCCCGAGCGCATGGCGCGCCAGCTGCATCCCGAGCTGGTGCGCGTGTTGCCGATCGGCGATGCGGCATCGGCCGCCGCCGTCTCCGGTGCTGCCAGCGCGCCCAGCACCGGCGCCTGCCTCGAAGCCGGCCCGTTCAGCGACGCCGAAGTCGCCGCCGCGCAGTCCGCCGCCAATGGCGCGCTGCCAGGCGCCGGCCTCGCCGACGTGAAGACCGACAAACCCGGCAGCTGGATGGTCTACATGGGCCGCTACGCCGACCGCGAGGCCTTGACCAAGAAGGAAGCAGAGCTCAAGCGCCGCAAGTTGCCCTATGAAGAGGTGCGCAACACCGCCGCCCTGGCCCCGGGCCTGTCGCTCGGCCGCTTCGACGAGCGCAATGCCGCTGTCAACGCACTGAACGACTTCGCGGAGCAAGGCATTCGCACGGCACGTGTCGTCGAGATCGCACCGGCGTCGAGCAGCCACCTGTTGCGCATCGAAAACGCCGACGCGGCCTTGGCCACCCAGGCCGCAGCGCTCAGGCTGGCGGCGCTCGGCAAGGGCTTCGCGACCTGCGCGAAGCCCTGAGCCGCGTCAGGCGCGCCGCTGCCGCGGTGTGACGACCCAGACGCCGATCACCGACGCGAGCCAGCCGAGAAGCCAGCCGAGTTGCATTGCGCCACCGCCGCCGCTGTCACCGGCCGCCGTCGGCACGGCGTTGACTACCAAGGTGACGCTGCTGTTGGCCTGCTGGCCTGCGCTGTCGGTGATCGTCAGGGCAACGACAACGTTGCCCGCAGCGCTGGTGGACAGCGTAGCGACTGACGAGGTCGAGCTGGTCAGGCTGGCGGACGCCGCACCGCTGGTGATGGCCCACTGGTAGGTCAGGTTTGCCGACGCACCGCCGCTCGGCCACGAGCCGGAGCCGTCCAGCGTCACCGTCGCGCCGGTGGTCACTGTGGTCGCTGACGCGCTGACGCTGGCGTGGGTCGCCGCGGCTGCCGCGGTGGCTGCACCCGCATCCAGCAGCCCCGCACCACAGGTGCTGGTGGTGCAGTAGCACTCGATGCTCTGCGCGGTGCTGCCGGGCGCCGTGCAAGTGCCCACCGTCGGGTCGAAACCGGTCGCCGGGAACGGCCGCGCGCTCGATTTCAGCGCGGCCAGCACCTGCGTCGGCGTCAGCGCCGGGTTGGCCGAGTACAGCAGCGCAGCAGTGCCGGCGACCAGCGGTGTCGAAAAGCTGGTGCCCAGCGTGGCGTTGCTGCCCGAGCCGGTGTAGGTGCCGCCGGCGGCGCCGAGCACCGGTGTCGTCGTACCGCTGTTGGTCGTGCTCATCAGCGGGTAGAGGCAGGCTCCGGTGTTGTTGACGCAATTGCCGGCGGGTGCGGCGATCGCGATCGTCGGGCCGAGGTCGGAGTAGCCGACCTTGCTGCCCGACTGGCGCACACCGGCAACCGCGATCGCGCCCGGGCAGTTGGCCGGCGTGCCGACCGCGAGCCCGGAGTTGCCGGACGCGATGACGACGACGGCGCCGGCCGCATTCACCTGGGCGATCGCGTCGCCGTAGGCCGCACTGCACGCACCGTCCGAACCCAGACTCATGTTGAGCACCTTGGCCGGAGTGGCGTTGTCGGGCACGCCGTCAATATGCATGCCCACCGCCCATTTCATCGCGGCCTGAATGTCGGAGTCGTAACCACCGCACTTGCCGAGCACGCGCAGCGGCAGCACCCTCACGTTGCGGCCGACGCTGGCGATGCCGGCACCGTTGTTCGTGGCCGCGCCGATCAGCCCGGCGGTCTCGGTGCCGTGCCAGCTGCTGTTGCCGATGTCGGCGCTGGTGCAGCCTGCCACCACGCCGACATCCGCGCTCGTGACGAAATCACCTGGGTCCGAGGCATCGGCATCGCGGCCGCTGTCGCCATCGTTGCCGGTGGCGGCGTCACGAATGAAGTCGTAGCCGGGCAGCAGTTTGCTGGTGAGATCCGGATGGTCGAAGCGCACACCCGTGTCGAGATCCGCCACGACGACACTGCTACTGCCGTTGGTGATCGCCCAGGCGCCCTCGGCATTGATCGCCGACACTATGCTGCTGCTGTCGGTGATCGCCGTGCTCGTCGGCGCGCGCAGGTACCACTGGCCCGCCGGTGGCACGCTGCCGGTCTGCCCGCTGACGTACAACGGATCGTTCGGCACCACCAGCGCGCGCATGCGGCCATCGACCACCGCGTACTCGACATCGGCCTGCGCCGAGAGCCGCTCCGCCAGCTCGCGCGACGCGAGGCCGCGGCCTTTCAGCACCTGCGTGCGCGGCCCGAGCGATCGGCCATCCGTCAGGCTGAGGCCCAGGCGGGACGACAGGGCCAGCGCACGCGGCGCGGCGTCGGCCCTGAACTTGACGATGACGCGCGCGTCGGGCTCGGCCGCCGAGGCGAATGAAGTGCGCTTCGGGCCGCGCTCGATACCCGCGCCGGGCAGCGCGGCCGCAGCGCAGAGCGAGACGACGGCCAGGACAGACAGGGTCAGGCGGCTAAAGGCAGTCTTCATGAATTCTCACCCGCAGCGCGGCGAACAAAGGCCCTCAGTTTATGGGCCGGAGCGTTGCTCGCCTCCGCGAAGAACGCCACGAATTACCGCACAGTTCGCACCCTTACCAGAGCTTACCGAATGATGAACTGCGGTGCCGACACGTCGCCACCCGCGAGAACCGTGTAGACGGTGTTGACGTTCAGCTGAGTGCTCGTCTGCAACAGGTTGCCCGCAACGGCGGACGAGGTCAGCAGCAGGTCGGTCGCGGCGGTGGTGCTGATGGTCTTCGTGATGTAGCTCGACGCCGAGCCGGGCACCACACCGCCCGCCACGAGGCTGTTGTTGGCCGTCAAGGTCAGGTTGCCGCTGCTGCCGGTGATGCCGTTGATCAGGCGCAGCTTCACCGAGGTACCGTCGGTGGGTGGGCGGTTGTCGTCGGTCAGCAGGCTGGCGGTCGCGCTCGACGTGCTGCCGTAGACCAGCAGCGTGTAGTCGCCGCCGGCGGCCAGCACCGCGGAGGGCGCAGAGACCGATCCGAGGCCGCCGACCGTGATGTTCAAGGCCCGGCTGGCCGCGTTGGGCACCAGCACGTAGTAGCCGAGGGCCGGCGCGATGCTGTCGCCAACGCTGGTGGTCGTCGCGCCGCTGAGGGTCGCGGTGGCCGCCACCGAGGCACCGCCCGACACGGCCGAGGCCAGCCGCACGCGCGCACCGGTGTTGCGTGTCGCCACGTTGCTGCCCTGCTGGGTCAGCAGCGAACCGTTGATCAGCGAGCCGCCTGCCGCCGGCGTCATGATCAGGTAGGCAATCTGCTGATTGGCCAGCGTGACCGACATGTCCATGCGCAGGTCGGCGGCGTCGCCCGCGGCGGTCACGCAGACGCGGTAGGTCCCCGGGCCGTAGGTGGCCAGGGTATTGAGCGTGGCAAGCGGCGTCAAGGTCGACAGGGTGCTGCTGGAGCAGTCGGCCACGCTGGCAACATAGGTGTCGAGCGTGCCGGCGCTGGTGGCCGCGTTGACCAGGCGCATCTGCGCCGTGCCGGAGGTCGGCGTCGCGTTGCTTTCCGTCAGGACCAACGTCTTGACGGAGCTGCCCGCCTCGTAGGCAATCAATGTGTAGTTGTTGCCACCCGTCAGCGTGGGTGCGACCGTGACCAGCGCCGTGCTGGTGGCGGTGTCGTTGACCTGCAGCGTGTTGCTGCCGCTGGACACGCTCGCGTAGGCGCTCACCGCGTCGGTCGCCGTCGCCGACTCGGCAACATTGGCGTTGACCAGCAGATCGATCGACGCGTGGCTGTTGGTGGCATTCAACACCCGCAGAGTGGCCGTGCTCGACGAATCGTCGCTGCCGCATCCCGACAACGCCATGCCGGTGACCACAAGCCCGACCACGCCCCACAACTTGAGCTTCTTCACGTCTTCAGTCCTTGCAATGAGTTCACGAACGCCAACTTGCGATTGTGCATGACCCGCACGTCGACGCGGCACCGACGGCGCGTCTCCATGCAAAGTAGTGTCAAGGCCTTGTAACGCTGGCTCGCGGGTACTGGCCGCGGCGTATGCTGGCCGCGAAACGTTCTCAAGGAGCCCACTGCGATGCGCCACTCCCACCTCCCCCGTGCGGCCGCGCTGACAGCCGTCTTCGCCGCAGCGATCGGCGCGCCGCTGGCGGCCGGCGCAGCCGAGCTCGCCACCGTCATCTCATCCACGCCCGTGACCGCCTCGGTGCCGGTGGCGCGGCAGGTCTGCAACGACGGGCAGCAACTGGTTCAGCAACGCCCGAGCGGCGCTGGCGCCGTGATTGGCGCGATCGCCGGTGGCGTCATCGGCCATAACCTGGGCAACGGCTTCGGTCGCACTGCGGCGACCGGCATCGGCGCCGTCACCGGGGCCGTGGTCGGCGATCAGGTCGAGGCGGCCAACAGCCCCGTCACCGAGGTGCCGGGGCGGCGCTGCCAGACGGTCAGCAGCTACGAGAACCGCGTCGTCGGCTACGACGTGATGTACGACTACGCCGGCCAGCGCTACAGCACCCGCATGGCGCGCGACCCGGGCCGGCAGATGGCCGTCAATGTGCAGCCGGCCGAGGGCGGCCTGCCTGCGCCGCTCGACACTTACCGCGAAGGCGCGCCGGTGCCGGCGAATGAGGCGCCGCAAACCGTCTACTACGCGCCCGCGCCACAGACGGTTTACTACGCGCCGTCACCGGTCTACATCGCACCGGTGATCGGCTTTGGGTTTGGGTACTACGGCGGCTACCGCGGCCGCCACTGGCGCTGATCACACGGGCGATTGTCGAAGCCGCGGGCCGAGCGCCGGGCCGCCCCAAGCCGGCCCGCAGCCCCCCGGGGGATCGGCGAACGTACCCGCTCGCCGAGGGGCTCACTACTTGGCAATAACGCGGACCATCTCCAGGACTTTGTTCGAGTAGCCCCATTCGTTGTCGTACCACGAGACAACCTTCACGAACGTGCTGTCGAGAGCGATGCCGGCTTCGGCGTCGAACACCGAGGTCATGGGCTCGCCGCGGAAGTCGGTCGAGACGACCTTGTCCTCGGTGTAGCCGAGCACGCCCTTCATCGCGCCCTGCGACTGCGCCTTCATCTCGGCGCAAATTTCGGCATAGCTCGCCGGGCTGTTCAGCTCGACGGTCAGGTCGATCACCGACACGTCGGAGGTCGGCACGCGGAACGACATGCCGGTGAGCTTCTTGTTCAGCTC
>JBDUAG010000175.1:0-7265 GCA_040004785.1 Burkholderiales bacterium
AGGACGTCGCCGACGCGGCGGTCTACCTCACTGCACCCAGCGGCGAGTTTGTCACGGGTGAACTACTCACCGTGGACGGCGGTGGCACCTTGTGGGGCGAGACATGGGCGACCCCCAAGCCCGATTACTACAAGGCAAACGCATGACCACGCCGTCGGCTGTCAGCCCGAAATTCGGCCCGGCTGACGACGTATTGGCCGCGCTACCGACCGTCTATCGCGACGACCTGTTCGCCAACAAGGTGGTGCTCGTCTCGGGTGCGGGCAGCGGCATCGGCAAGGCCATCGCGTTCCTCTTCGCACGCCTTGGTGCCACGTTGGCGATCTGCGGCCGCAAGGCCGAGGCACTGGCGGACTGCGCCGACAAACTGCGTGCGCTGTCCGGCCGTGAAGTCTATTGTCATCCGATGACGATCCGTGAACCCGAGCAGGTCGACAGGCTGTTTGGCGCGGTGTGGGAGCGCTTCGGTCGGCTCGACGTATTGGTCAACAATGCGGGTGGTCAATTCGGCGCGCCTGCGATGGACATCAGCGCCAGGGGCTGGAATGCCGTCATCGACCTGAACCTGAATGGCAGCTGGTACATGATGCAGGCTGCCGCGAAGCGCTGGGTCAAGCACGGCAGCGCGGGCAACATCGTCAACATTGCCTTTGCCATAGACCGTGGCCTGCCAGGAGTCGCCCACAGCTTGGCGTCACGCGCCGGTGTCATTGCCCTGTCGCGAACGCTGGCTGTCGAATGGGCAGAACATGGCATCCGCCTCAACTGCATCGGCGTCGGGTCCGTCGAGAGCACCGGATTCAACAACTATCGCGAAGAGAATATCGCTGCCTTCTCCGCCGGCAACCCTATGCGGCGGGTCGGCGACGTGCAGGACGTCGCCGAGGCAGTCGTCTACCTGGCTGCACCGTCAGGCAAGTTCGTCACCGGCGAAGTTGTCAACGTCGATGGTGGCCAGACGCTCTGGGGTGAACTGTGGCCGGCGGGCAAACCGGACTATTTCAAGGTCGACGTTGAATGACGGCGGCAGGCGGAGGAAGGCTCAAAACCATCCGTTCGGACGATGCCTCGCCGATCCCGCATGGCATTCAATGGTCACCGGTCCGACGTGCGCCGCTTGTGGCCGCGACGGCAAGAAGAAAACAAGGAGACGTCATGCACATTTGCAATAGCTTGAGCGAACTATTCAGAGGAATCGGCTTGGTTGCGCGCTCGGCGCTGCTGGCTAGCGCAGCGGGAATTTTCACCACGGCACAGGCTCAGCCAGTCCAGGGGGTGAGCGATACCGAAATCCTGATCGGCTCCGTGAGCGATTTGAGCGGCCCACTGGCAACGGTCGGGGGGAATCTACGCAACGGCATGATCTTGGCGATGGAGGAGATCAACGCGGCCGGCGGAATCCACGGGCGCAAGATCAACGTGGTGTTCGAGGACGGCGGGTTGGACCCCAAGAAGGCTGTCCTGGCGACGCAGAAATTGATCAGCAATGACAAGGTATTTGCCTTGATCGGTACCGTTGGCTCGGCGGCGACGCAGGCGTCCACGCCCTTGGCGCTTGATCGCAACGTCCCGGTGCTGTTTCCGGTGGCTACCGGCGACGTCACCTACAAGCCCTTTCATCCGCTCAAGTTTGGCCTGCTGGGGATTTCCCACGACCACATGGCCGCGGGCGTGAAGTTCGCCTATGACAAGTTGGGCAAGCGCCGCTTCGGCATGATCTATCTGGACGACGAGACCGGACAGAGCGCATTGCGCGCCGCCGAGGAGGAGTTGAAGGTGCTCGGCCTGACCATGATCGAGCGCATCTCCTACAAGCGCGGCGACACCAATTTCGCGGCACAAGTGGCGCGACTCAAGGCCGCCAACATCGACATGCTGCTGCAGGGTGGAGTTGGTTCGCCCCGCGACATCGGCGGCGTGGCGGTGGAAAAGAAGCTCCAGGGTTGGTCCATCCCGACAATCATGTCGGCCGGAGCAGCGGCCTCGACCATCGCGCTGAACCCGGAGGCCATGGAAGGGCTGTACAGCATGGGCATGTTTGTCGGCTTGGCGCAGGAAAAAACGCCCGCCTACCAGGCCATCCTCGACCGCTACAAGGCGCGCTTCGGGCAGGCGTTGAGCGATCCGGCGGACGTCGGTTACGTGAGCGTGATGCTGTTCGCCGAGGGCGCGAAGAACGCGGGGCGCAACCTGACTCCTCTGACCCTTTCCCAGGGACTGGAAAAGGTCAAGAACTTCAAGACGGTATTTGACACGCCTCCCATCTCGTACGGGCCGAACGACCATGCGCCACCCAAAGCCGCCATGGTGCTGCAGGTTCAGAATGGCAATTGGAAGGTTGTCGCCGGACCGCTCACCGCCAACTAGCCTCCGAGAGGCGAATCGATGCTGACTGTCCGGAAATCATTCTGCCGAACATGCGCGGCCTATTGCGGTGTCGAATTGAGGATCGATGAACAGGGCAGACTCGTAGACATCCGCGGCGACAGGGAGAATGAACGCACGGAGGGTTATGCCTGCTTCAAGGGGCTGCGTGCGGTCGATTCCCACAATGGTTCCGGGCGCCTTCTTCATCCCCTCAAGCGACAGCCTGATGGGAGCTTTGCGCGAATTCCGATGGCGCAGGCGCTCGACGAAATCGCGGCAAAGCTGCGTGTGCTGATCGATGCACGCGGCCCTGATACGGTCGCGGTGTACCGAGGCACACAGAGTTTCCTGAATTCGATCGCGCACCACTCCCTGACCGGATGGATGGAGGCCATCGGTTCCGACTCGTTCTTTTCCACATTGACGATCGATCAGTCGGCCAAGATGGTTTCAGCCGCCAGGCTTGGCTACTGGCGTGCAGGCAAGCAGGACTTCACCGACTCGGATGTGTGGATGTTCGCCGGCTACAACCCACCGATGTCGAACCAGGGCGGCGGCGGCTTCTATGCGACGAACGCGATCCGCCGCTTGCGCGAGGCTCGCGAGCGAGGGATGAAGATCATCGTGATCGATCCGCGCCGGTCCGAGATCACCAAGTACGCCGATTTGCATCTGCAGATTCGGCCAGGAGAGGATGCTGCTGTCGCCGCCGCTTTCCTGAACATCATCTTGCGCAACGATTGGCACGATCGCGAATTCTGCGTAAGGAACGTCCGCAACCTCGATCTCCTGCGCGATGCCGTCGCACCCTTCGTTCCGGAGTATGTGGCCGAACGCGCGGGCATTGACGTTGATGATCTGGTCCGCGCGGCTGAGATGTTCGCGCGCCAGGCAAAGCGCGGGACGGTGACGACCGGTACCGGCGCGAACATGTGCCCGTTCTCCAACCTTGCGCAGCATCTTTACGACGTGGTCAACGTCATCTGTGGCCGATTCATGCGGGCCGGAGAGAAGATCAGCAACCCGGGTGTTCTGTACCCGGCAAGGGAGCCACGCGCGGAGGCAGCGCCGCCGCGCCGCCAGTGGGACGCCGGGCCGCACAGTCGTGTGCGCGGATGGGGAAGATTGTTTGGAGAAAAGTTGACCGGCACACTTGCCGATGAAATTCTCGTTCCCGGCACAGGTCAGATTCGCGCCCTCCTGGTTTGCGGCGGGAACCCGGCTGTTGCCGTTCCGAACCAGACGAAAGTCGTCCAAGCCCTTTCTTCGTTGGACTTGCTCATTTCGATGGACCCGGTTCTCAACGAGACGGCGCGCCTTGCGCACTACGTTCTGCCACCCACCTTGCAGTACGAGCGCCCGGACCTGCCAATGCAACTCGACTATCCGAACTATTGGCCGAAGCCGTTCTCGCAATGCGCCGAGGTCATCGTTTCACCCCCCGACGGTTCGGAGGTCATCGAAGAATGGCGAGCGCTCTGGGAGATCAGCCGCCGGATGGGCCTTCGCATGCACTTTTGCGGCCACGAACTGGATGGCGAGACCCCGCCGACGTCGGAGCAACTGCTCGAGTGGATGGCCGAAAAGAGCAAAGTGCCGCTTTCGGAAATTCGTCGTTACCCAAGCGGCAAGCTTTATGACGTCCCCGAAGTCGTCGTGCTGCCCCCGCGTGAAGGATACGAAGGGCGTTTCGACCTGTTGCCGCCGGATGTGGCAGACGAGTTGGTCGCGTATCGCCAGAGCTGCGACCCGCCTGGATACCCGTTCCGGTTGGCAGTCCGCAGGCTGCGCGACGTCATGAACAGCACGCTGCGCGACGTCAAATCGGTTCGAGTGCGCACGCCCCACAACCCCGCGTTTCTTCATCCGGAAGACATGGCGATGCTTGGCGTCGCGACTGGCGACCGGCTTGAAGTCCGCAGCGAGAACGGCAGTGTCGTGGCTCGCGTTGAATCGGATGAGACCGTCAGGCGAGGCGTCGTTTCGATCAGCCAGAACTGGGGCGGTTTGCCGGGCGATCCCGAAGACGAATCGGGCGTCTGCACAAATCAGCTTGTCGGCGATACCAAGGTCGAGTCAATCAACGCCATGGCCTGGATGACCGGAATTCCGGTGCGACTCCAAGTTGCGAAATAGGCGTTGCGCGGCCCGAGCGGCCGCCAAGAGGTGAGAAGGACCAAGGGAGCCACAGATGAAGCACGAATTGCTGTCAGTCACTTCTGCGCAAGATGCCGCCCGCTACAGGGCCTTGGGCCTGTGGAAAGATCAAACGCTCTACAGCCGCTTCCGCGAGGCGGCCCTCAAGTATCCGGAAAAGATCGCCATCATCTGCGGCACCCGCTCCATTCGTTACGCAGAGTTGTTGCATCGTGTTGATACGCTCGCCGGAAATTTCCTAAGACTGGATATCGAGGCAGGCGAGATCGTTGCCGCGCAGTTGGCCAATTCGCCGGACCTACCGCTGATACACCTTGCGTTGAATCGTATCGGCGCCTTGTTCATGCCCATGCACGACAGCTTCCGCGAAACCGAACTCGCGCACCTGCTGAAGAAGGCCAAGGCGGTCATGGCGATCATTCCGCTGCGCTACCGCGATTTCGACTATCCCTACCTGTACGCGGACCTGCGTGCGCAGTTGCCGGCGCTCGAGCACGTGTACTCGATCGGCGGCGCAGGAGCACATACGCAGGACTTCGAAGCGCTTCTCCAGCCATCCGGCGTGGCAACGGACGAACTCGACGCGCGACTTCCGACCCCGGACGCCCTCGGCCACATCATGCTTTCGTCGGGCACCACGGCGCTGCCGAAGATCAGCGTGTTCACCAGCAACAACGCGGCGGCCATCACGGACGCCTTCGCCGAGATGACGCGCCTATCGGCCGACGACATCGTCGCGGCACTTGCACCGATGGGCACCGGCGCCACGGGTTACGTCTTCCCGCTGTTGGCGCCCTTGTTCGCCGGGGCCACCACGGTGATTCTGCAGCACTGGTCCGATCCGGCGGAAGCGGTCGATCTGATCGCCCTGCACGGCTGCACTTGCGCTACCGCCATTCCGACGCAGCTGACGATGATGATGCCGGTGCTGGAATCCCGGCCGACGAAACAGTTTGAACGCTTTCGCTGCTTCAACAATGCCGGCGCTCCGCTGCCCTATGAGATCGCCTGCAAGATCGAGGAAGTCATGGACTGCCGTGTTCAATCCGTCTACGGCGCCACGGACGGCGGCGTGCCATGCATGACCTCGATCGACGATCCGGCAGAGAAGCGCCGGCGCACCGTCGGCCGCCACCTCGAGGGGCGCGTCTGCGAACTGCGCGACGCCAACGGTGGCCCGGTCCCCACCGGCGAAAGCGGCGAGCTTTACTGGACCACGCCGGACAAGTCCTTCGGCTATCTGAACGATCTGGAGGCGGCGCGTGCCACGTTCGACGAGCGCGGCTTCTACAGGAGCGGCGATCTCGGGCAGATGGACGCCGACGGGTACGTCAGCATCGTCGGTCGCGTCAAGGACATGATTCTGCGCGGCGGACGCAACATCAGTCCGCGCCTGATAGAAGAGATCCTGATCACCCATCCGGCGGTGCGCGAGGTCGCCGTCGCTGGTATTCCGCACCGGATTCTGGGCGAGCAGGCTTGCGCCTTCATCGTGCTGGCGCCCGGACGAACGCTTGATTTTTCCGAGATGATCGAGTTCCTGTCCACGCAGAAAATCGGCAAGTACCAGTTCCCCGAGCGGCTGGAACTCCTTGAAAAACTGCCTCGCTCCGCCGGCGACAAGATCGCCAAGAACAAGCTCACCGACATGGCGACTGCCAAGCTCATGGCAGAAGGCAAGCTTCCGTCGAAAAACTAACCAGAGCCGCTTCGACCAGATTTCATGGGGGATCGATCTGCCTGGGCCGCGAAGCGGTTGTCCGTTCAGTGACTTTAGCAGCGCTCGATGATGGTGACGTTGGCCATGCCGCCGCCCTCACACATGGTCTGCAGGCCGTAGCGCATGTTCTTCTGCTTCAACGCATGGATCAAGGTGGTCATCAGCTTGGTGCCGGATGCGCCCAGAGGGTGGCCGAGCGCAATGGCGCCGCCGTTGACGTTCAGGCGCGCCGGATCAGCGCCGGTTGCCTGCAGCCAGGCGACGGGCACCGACGCAAAGGCTTCGTTGACCTCGAACAAGTCGATGTCGCTGATCTTCATGCCGGTCTTCTTCAGAGCCCGCGCTGTGGCCGGAATCGGCTCTTCGAGCATGATCACCGGGTCGCTGGCTGTTACGGTCATGTGATGGATGCGCGCCAGAGGCTTGAGGCCCAGCGTCTTCAATGCCTTCTCGCTGACGACCATCACGCCCGTCGCGCCATCGGTGATCTGACTGGAAGACGCAGCGGTGAGCACGCCCCCTTCCTGCAGCAACTTGACACCGCGGATGCCTTCGATGGTGACGTCGAAGCGTATGCCCTCGTCGGTGTCGTGCATTGTCCCGGGCACACTGCCGTCTGCCAGCCGCACCTGGATCGGCAGGATCTCGTCCTTGAACAGGCCGGCCTTTGTCGCGGCGATGGCCAGTGTGTGGCTATGCAACGCATATTCGTCGAGCGTGTCCTTTGACAGCTTGTACTTCCTGGCGATCATCTCCGCGCCCACGAACTGACTGAAGTCTTCCTTGTAGCGCGCGCGCAGTTGCGGGCTGAAGCATTGGCCCATGCCGTTGTTTGCCGGCAAAGTGCTCGCGGACATCATCGGGACGCGCGACATGCTCTCCACCCCGGCCGCGATCACCACGTCCATGGTTCCGGACATCACTGCCTGCGCAGCGAAGTGCACCGCCTGCTGCGAGGAGCCGCACTGGCGGTCGATCGAGGTGCCGGGAACCGACTCGGGCAGCTTTGATGCCAGGACGG